>PKTV01000318.1 GCA_002868985.1 Desulfobacteraceae bacterium
ATTATTTTTTGAGCATAACGCAGAGATCGGACAAAAAGACCATTTATGGACGGACACTAACTAAATAGGATATTCTATTTCAATGCCATCTTAAAAATGGCTGCAAAGCGAGTTTAAATTGAAGGAATTTTTTAAAGTCACTGACCTGAATAAAGTACTGGAATATGCATCCGACTTTCCCAGGCTTGAAACCGAAGACATATTGCTTATGGAATCGAGGGGAAGGATGCTTGCTGCGGATATTGATGCAGATATCGATCTTCCGGATTTTATGCGATCGACTATGGACGGGTATGCAGTCTGTGCTTCTTCCACATTTGGTGCTTCAGAAGCAAATCCGTCATATCTTACCATTCAAGGTTCCGTGCCCATGGGAGAATCCCCCGACTTTTCAATTGGCGTCGGCGAAGCCGCCAACATTTCTACCGGAGGCATGTTGCCGAACGGCGCCGACAGTGTGGTGATGGTCGAACACACGGAGGCTATCGACAAAACAACCATAGAAGTTTACAAAAGTGTCGCACCGGGTCAAAACATCCTTGAAAAGGGAGAAGATATGCACAAAGGCCAAACCCTGGTTCCAGCCGGAAAGTGTCTAAGGGCCCAGGAAATCGGACTTTTAGCTGCCTTTGGCAAAAAAATGATAACCGTTTATAAAAAGCCCGTTGTCAGCATCATCTCTACGGGAGATGAAGTGGTATCCATTGAAGAGATGCCCGATCCAGGACAAATTCGCGATATCAATATGTATACCCTTTCCGGGCTTGTAGAAAAGGCCGGCGGTGTTCCAACCACATACGGAATTGTTCGAGACGATTTTGACGATCTTTTCGAGAAATGCACCATGGCTTTGGCCCAATCAGATATGGTTTTGATTTCAGGGGGGAGTTCCGTAGGCACCCGTGATTTTACCATCGAAGTGCTCTCTGCCCTCCCTGCATCCGAAATCCTCGTTCACGGCATCTCCATAAGCCCCGGGAAACCCACGATTCTTGCCAGGTCTGGCGATCAGGCCATATGGGGTTTGCCGGGACAGGTAACGTCAACCATGGTGGTCTTTGAAATTGTCGTCAGGCCCTTTATTGAGCATCTTGGCGGCCTTTCCCCTGAACATAAAAGATATTTTAATCCTATTGCTAAACTTAACAGAAACATTTCATCGACTCAGGGCCGGGCAGATTATATTCGCGTTAAGTTGACTCAAAAGGACGGCATTCTGTGGGCGGAACCCATTCTTGGCAAATCAGGTCTGATCAATACCATGGTCAAAGCCGATGGGTTGATTGAGATCGGGTTAAACACAGAAGGGTTGGATAAGGGTGCAAGGGTAGAAGTAATACCCCTTTGATGATTTTCGATTTCCTAATTTCCGGCTTAACATTGATGAACAGATCTTGAATGTAAAAAATAAAAAAAGTGAGAACAAATGAGCCATAAACGCAACGTTTATTTAAAGATGAAACCCTTAAAAGAAGCGCGAGAGATTCTCTTTGAGCGGTTTCTTTCTGAGAGGGGAATTTCCAAAGAGATGATTTCCGTGCCCGACGCGGTGGGCCGGGTTCTTGCGGAACCGGTAACGGCCGTGATTTCCTCACCCAATTTTCATTTATCCGCCATGGACGGTATCGCCGTAAAAGCAGCAAATACCTTTGGTGCATCTGAAACCAGGCCAAAGGAGTTGATTATCGGAAAGGATGCTTTCTATGTCAACACCGGCCATGTCATGCCCGAGAACACCGATACGGTGATCATGATAGAATATGTTCAAATTCTCGACCAAAACCGGGTCAAAATCGAAACTCCGGCATTTCCGTGGCAACATGTTCGAAAGGTTGGTGAAGATATTGTGGCCACCGAGCTCCTCTTCCCCCAAAACCATGTCATCACACCCTATTGTTTGGGGGCTCTTCTTTCAGGCGGCATTTTTGAAGTGCCGGTAAAGATCCAGCCCAAAGTACTGATTATTCCGACAGGGTCCGAGCTCGTTGACTGGCGTGAAACAATCGTTGAAAACCTTCAGCCGGGTCAGGTGATTGAAACCAACTCTTTTGTTCTCGGCAAACTGATCGAGTCCTGCGGCGGTACCTTTGTCCGACATGAGATGATCACCGACGATCCCATGAAAAATAAAACAGAAATTTTAAATGCCGTGAACAGTGATTTTAACATGGTGTTGACCGTTGGCGGATCATCAGCCGGATCCGAGGATTATACCAGACATGCGGTTGATGAACTTGGCGAAGTGTTGGTTCATGGCGTTACCATCATGCCGGGGAAGCCGGTATTAATCGGTGAAATAAAGAATAAGCCGGTATTTGGAATTCCAGGATACCCGGTTTCCGCCATCGTTGCATTTGAACAGTTTGTCGGCCCGCTGATATCCTTCATGCTGGGACAGCCTGAAAAAGAAAGATCAAAGATTCTGGTGGAACCCACCCGAAAAATCGCTTCAAAACTTGGCCTGGAAGAATTCATACGGGTAAAACTGGGAGCGGTGGGCGACAAAATTGTGGCAATCCCCCTGCCCAGAGGCGCAGGTTGTATCACAACCTTAACGGAAGCGGACGGCATCATCCGGGTACCTAAAAATTCGGAAGGGATAAATCCTCAAGAACCGGCTACAGCCGAACTTTTGCGTCCGTTGTCTTCTATTCAAAATACCATCGTTGTGGTGGGGAGTCATGACAATACCCTGGATGTTCTGGCAAACCGGATTCGAGTAGGGCGAAAAAACCTTACCCTTTCCTCAAGCCACGTCGGCAGCATGGGCGGTCTGATGGCCATTAAAAAAGGGGGATGTCATTTGGCCGGATCTCACCTTCTCGATACACAAGACGGGTCTTACAACATCTCGTATGGAAAAAAATACCTTTC
>PKTV01000272.1 GCA_002868985.1 Desulfobacteraceae bacterium
AAGCCTATTCCTCTGGGGTCAGCGGAAAACAAAAAAACAAATTCTCAGCGTTCTTTGCGGCTCTGCGGTGAGCAAAGGTAAAAGATTGAAGGGTATAATCGTTAAAAGTCTGATCACGCTGGTGCTGATGGTTTCATCATCCTGGCTTTTGATTCATAACTGGCAGCATCGGACCATTTTCCATAAAGATTATGCCTTTCAGGCAGAAGAACAAAAGAAATTCGGGCACTTTCCAGAAGCGCTTTATAACATCGGCCTTAAATTCTGGTTTGATAACGATACGGCTGCTGCAGCCCCTTTTTTCCGAAAGGCTGTAATGCAGGATGGTTTATTCGTGGACGCCTGGCTCAAACTGGCCCAGGCTGAAACCATTCTTGGAAACCCGGATAGGGCCAAAACAATATTGCAGTTTTTAGACAGTCTGACCCGAAATATCTTTCGCTGGAAATGGGAGCAGATCCTGCTGGCCAATGAACTGGGAATGGAAGATTTGCTTTTTAGCAACATTAACTTTACGGTAAAACATGGAATAGAGGTTCAGGATGCGTTTCAGCTTTTTGACGGTTATCTGGATAACAATGTAACGCGTGCCATCCAGGTGTTGGATGCGGTCAACCTGATCCCCTATCTGGAATGGATGATGCGATGGGACAGGGCGGATGATGCAGGGATTATCTGGCAAAAGATCATGGTCTCCGGCACTCAGAATGAGGATATCCGGTTGAAGTATATACATTTCCTTGTGAGTCAAAAACAGGTAGAACAGGCGGCGGATATACGGCGTCAGAACGTCGATGATATCGACAGCATGACGAATGCAGGGTTTGAAAACGAGATTACCGGTCGTGGATTTGACTGGCGGTATACGGCAAACCAAAAAGGGAAATGGACCATCCGCCGGACCCTGTCCGGGACTTTTTCAGGCACACATTGCCTCAATATTCAGTTTGAAGGTAAAGAAAATATTTCTTTAGTTCACCTGTATCAGATCGTACCAGTAGACCCTATGACCCCTTACCGGCTGACATATCACTGGCGCAGCCGGGATCTTACCACCGACCAGGGACCGTTTGTGGATATTTACGGCTATGATTGCAAGGGATATTACGCCAACGGCCCCATGATGCTCGGCACACACGGCTGGCAAAAGCAGGACATCGAATTTACAGCGCCGAAAGACTGCCATGCCGTGGTGGTCCGTTTATATCGGCGGCCCAGTCACCGGTTTGACAGCAAAATCGATGGAAGGTTGTGGTTGGATGATTTCAGACTGGAAAAAGATCAGTCGGTCACTAAGTGATCTGATTCGTAAGTTCGATGACGTATTATTTATATTGTTTAACCGCCCGCTTGTCCCGTATAGCGGGGCTTCGCTTGAGACGCAAAGGCCGCAGAGTTAAATATTATTTCTTTTGCCGTTGAGGGGACGGCAAAAGAAAATAGCTCAATCTTTGTAAAAGCAATATTGTATTGAAATACAGGCAGTTATTTCTTTTTTCCACAAGGATTCATGTTTTTGCTTTCCGCCCTCTCAGCGGAAAGCAAAAAAGAAACAAATTCTCTGCGATCTCTGCGACTCAGCGGTGATTATAAATTATCCAATTATAATAGGATGCCGTATTAAAAAATAAGCATACTAAGGCAAGAACAATCGAAGACACAAAACTTTAAACTCTCAATTTAGTATCTTACTAATTATTTTTGTGCATTTTATGGCAAAGCTTTTTTCTTCTCGCCACAAAGGCACCAAGACACTAAGAAAGAATCATAAAATAAAATCCTTCGTGTCTTTGTGCCTTGGTGGCAAATATTTCTTGGTTTCCCGATAAATCGGGATTTCCGCTTCGCTACAATAGGCCTGTCCCGTTTGCGGGGCTTGTCTGGGTTAGGTCAAACTAAAAAAGGTTAGACAATAGCAGTTTAATTTAGTATTTGAAAAGGATACAGATCTTTACAAATTTTCAAAGGTCTCGAATAAACCATGTCTGATGAACTAACTGAATTTACGAGAGTTACAGAGAAATATAACGGCAGGGCAGGGAGTTCGTATCTCCCCTCCACCGAATTCCGTCAAGATTTTTCTGATTGGGATGCGGAAGAAGTCCATCTGCGTGATTATCTGGATGTCATTTTTCGTCGCAGGTGGCTGATAATCAGCTTCTTGATGTTGACGTTTATTTCCACACTTATCTTAACCCTTGCGTCCCCCAAAATTTTCAAGGCATCATCATCCATAGAAGTAACGCCACAGGATCAGAAAGTGACCAAGTTTGAAGAGGTGGTTGCCTCAGAGGTCCGGGTTCAGGAATTTTATCAAACCCAGGTGGATCTGCTTCAAAACAATGAACTTGCCCGGCGCGTCATTGAAACTCTCGAGCTGGCCGAGAATCCAATGGTCACAGAAACGTTGGAAGGAGGCGGCAATTCGGGACTGATGGCACGGATCAAGACGTGGCTTAAAAC
Organism: Desulfobacteraceae bacterium; assembly: GCA_002868985.1. Lineage (GTDB taxonomy): Bacteria > Desulfobacterota > Desulfobacteria > Desulfobacterales > UBA11574 > UBA11574. The sequence goes on from PKTV01000272.1 coordinate 2,464, forward strand.
CACCGTCAGCTCTGAAAAAGAACAAGAGCAATCAGCCCAGATATCGGCAGAGGCCGTTAAACAGCAACACCTGCTAAAATTTATTGAAGACAACCTTGAGGTTTCTCCGAAAAGAAACTCTATGCTCATCGGTATCTCTTTCACATCTCCGGACCGAAAATTGTCAAAGAACGTGGTCAATGCCTTTGTGGAAGAATTTGTTCGCTGGAATATGGAGAAAAAACTCGATGCTTCCCAACTGGCCCGTGATTTTCTGATGAAGCAAATCGACCGGGCAAAAATCAGCCTTGAAAAGGCTGAAGAAGACTTAAGCAGATTCGGTAAGCAGGCAGGGATTGTTTCTCTGGACGCCAAACTGAACAGTGTTTATCGTCAACTCGAGGAACTGAATTCGGCCTTGGCTGAGGCT
>PKTV01000447.1 GCA_002868985.1 Desulfobacteraceae bacterium
ACTCCGGCTGTGCTTTCTGGTATTCTTCGATAACGTCTTCGACAACAAACTTAAAGTCCTCCTCGGACGTTCCCATGGCGCTGCAACTGTCGTTTCTCAATGCCATGTCACAGGAACCCAGGATTCCCTTTGGCCGTTCCTCCCTGGGCCAGGCTGCCCTGGCATTATAGACCAGTTGGGGAATGTCAATCTGCATGGGACAGACATAAATACACCGCTGGCACATGGTACACATCCATACCCAGGGTGTACTTAAAATTTCTTCGTCCATGCCCAGGGCCGCCATCCTTAGAAACTTCCGGGGATCCATATTTTCCAGACCGGTAGCCGGACATCCTGAGGAACAGGCCCCACAGGTTAAACAGAGATTGAGATTTCCGCCTTCCGGAAGAAGCTTTTTGACTTTGTCTAAAAAAACGCTTTCTTTTTTACCTTTGATTGTAATGGGTTCTCCTGGCATCGTTTCATCCTATTTTTTCTTTTTTAATTGAATTCGATAAAAATATTCCCCTTCCTCAACAACATCTAAAAAAATCAACTCATACGCATCATCCGGCAAAACTTTGAATAGATCGCTGCGAGTATCCAGATTATTTCCAAGTAGCTCCAAAACTTCATTCGGCTTCATTTCTCTAAATGTCTGAATTAATTTTAACAGAGACATAGAGGTGATCGATCCTCTAAAATCGAGGATATGATCGGCTTTTCGCTTCAAACTTTGAATACTCCTTCATTGTTTTCCGGTTTCAGCCATGTTAACGCAAAATGGGTGCCACATTAATATGAATTGATTTTTTGATGGTTTTTTCCCCATTATCCCTTTATATGTGCCGGTTTCAGGAAAAATGCATGGAGAATGTCTCTTGTCATAAACCTGTTTAAATGTTAAAAAATAAAATTTAACACCTATTAAATTTTAACAGGGGAAATTTGATGGCTGTAGACGAGTTGGACAGATATTGGAAAACGGTCGTAAATACCATTCAAGACGGAATCATGATCGTGGACACACATGGTCGCATTATTTCCGTTAATAATGCCTTTGAATTTATCACCGGCTATTCAAAAGATGATCTTATCGGAAAAACTTGCGATGTGTTAAATTGTAATTTGTTTGAAGCGGCCCGAAATAAGAAGGGAGACCATTGGTGTGTATTGTTTGATACCGGAACCATGGATCGGCGAAGGTGTACGCTGGTAAAAAAAGACGGAACCCTCATACATGCATTAAAAAATGCCTCTATCCTTCATGATGCCAAAGGCCAGTTGATCGGTGCTGTTGAAACCATCGCCGATATTACGGAAATTATTGAAAAAGACAACCAGATTGCAGCTTTTCGCCGGGAGCTCAGATCAAAAGACGGTTTTCATGGAATTATCGGTGTTTCTTACCCCATGCGCCAGGTATTCGATTTGATCGAAAATGCCGCTCAATCTGATGCGCCGGTGATCATATATGGTGAAAGCGGGACCGGAAAAGAATTGGTCAGTAAAGCGATACACGAAATTAGTGAACGCAAGAACGGCGCCCTTGTAAAGGTCAATTGCGCAGCATTGACGGAATCTCTTCTTGAAAGTGAACTTTTCGGACATGTGAAAGGCGCGTTTACAGGTGCTTATCAAAACAGGGAAGGCCGGTTTGAAAAGGCCCATGGGGGAAACATCTTTCTTGATGAAATCGGCGATCTGCCCCTTTCTACACAGGTAAAACTTTTACGGGTGATTGAAGAAAAAATGATAGAGCGCGTGGGTGACAGTCAATCCATTTCTGTTGACGTTCGCATTATTTCAGCAACCAACAGGAATTTGACAAGGCTGGTGGATGAAGGCGTTATCCGTAAAGATTTTTATTTCAGAATTAATGTCATCCCCATTAACCTGCCGCCCTTGAGAGAAAGATTAGAGGACATTCCCCTTTTAGCAGAATTCTTTTTTCGCAAAAATCAACTAAAAAGTGGTAAAAACATACAGGGCATAAACAATGATACAATGGACGCTTTGGTGAATTACTGGTGGCCCGGTAATGTGAGAGAATTGAAAGGCGCTTTTGAATATGCGTTTGTCACCTGTCAGGAAACAATGATCAAACCACACCACCTGCCATTAAACATCACCAACAAGAAAAAATCACTAAAAGCTATCCGGCAACCTTCTCTTAACAGGGAAGAAATAAAGAAAATAGAACTTATAGAGACGCTAAAACAAACAAATGGGAACCAGTCAGAGGCAGCCAGAATTCTTGGCGTTACACGGGTGACCATCTGGAACAGGATGAAGCGGTTCGGGATATACCCTTATCGAAAAAGTCCGATATAATAATTCCTCATCTCATAATTGAAAACATATACAACCCAAAAAATGAATCACATTTATATAACGCGCATAAACATGGTGAAATGATGATTGAAATTGACATCCCAGGGAATAAAATACTGCAGCTTGAGCACCTTGTCCTGGATTACAACGGCACCATCGCATTTGACGGTGCTTTGATTGACGGTGTCAAGGAATGTCTGGCCGAACTTTCACAAATGTTAACCGTCCATGTTATCACCGCCGATACATTCGGCAGTGTCAAAAAAGCCATAGAGGATATCGATTGCAAACTGGCCGTCATACCTTTGGACCGTCAGGACGTAGCTAAGCTGGAATATGTAAAAAACCTTGGATGTGAACAAACTGTGAGCATGGGCAATGGCAAAAACGACCGTTTGATGCTCAAAGCTTCGGTCTTGGGCGTTGCCGTCATTCAAGGAGAAGGGGCCGCTTTCGAAACCCTGGCTTCGGCGGATGTAGTGTGCACGGATATTGGATCCGCCCTGTCACTCTTAACCAATCCGTTGAGATTGATTGCAACCTTAAGATCCTAA
>PKTV01000449.1 GCA_002868985.1 Desulfobacteraceae bacterium
CTTGAAGATTTAAATGAACGCATCGACGAATTTAAAAAAAATAACAAAAGTGTTTATCTGGCCAAGTTTCATCTCTGTGAAACCAGCATCGCAAGGCGATTGAAGATATTGTCCGCCACACCCAAATCCATACGCAGTATCAATGTGGAAAACGCCATCGAATGGGTCCAGGGACAACTGGATATCCGCCTGGCGGAAAATCAGACCAAAGCCATACGATGTGCCCTTGAAAATAAGATTATGGTTATTACCGGTGGACCGGGCACCGGTAAAACCACCATCATCAATGCGATTTTAAAAATCTTTTCCAAGCTCAAGGTGAAAACATTTCTAGCCGCGCCAACAGGAAGAGCGGCAAAACGAATGAGTGAGACCACGGGTCATGAGGCCAAGACCATCCATCGTCTCTTGGAGTACAGTTTTACCAAAGGAGGATTTCAAAAAAATGAGGAAAAGCCGCTCAGCTGTGATCTGCTCATCCTGGATGAAGCTTCCATGATCGACACCATACTGATGCATCATTTAATAAAGGCTGTCCCAGACTATGCTACAGTTATCCTGGTGGGTGATGTCAACCAGCTGCCGTCTGTTGGAGCGGGTAACGTTCTTAATGACATTATTGCATCCGGCGCCATTTCTGTGGTGGAGCTGAACGAAATTTTTCGCCAGGCCAGAGAAAGCCGGATTATTGTCAATGCCCATAAAATCAATAGCGGAATTCTGCCAACATTTGAAGACGATGTGCCGGGTAACGATTTTTATTTCATCCACCAGGAAGATCCTGAAAAAGTTCTGGGGATCATCCTGGAACTGACAAAAGAACGTATCCACAAACGTTTTGGACTGGATCCGGTGGATGATATTCAGGTGTTAACACCCATGCACAAAGGCATTATTGGGGCCGGCAATCTCAACACGGAACTTCAAAAAAGCCTTAATCCTTTTCAGCAGGAAATCACTCGGGGAAACCGTAATTTCAGGGTAAACGATAAAGTCATGCAGATACGAAACAACTACGACAAGGAAGTGTTCAACGGTTATATCGGCAGGATTATCAATATACGAGTGGATGATGATGAGATTACGGTAATGTTTGACGGCAGAGAGGTCCCTTATGCGTTGTACGAGTTAGATGAATTGGTACTGGCATATGCTGTTTCCGTACACAAATCACAGGGCTCGGAATATCCGGCCGTGGTGGTTCCTGTTCTCACCCAGCATTATATTCTTCTCCAGCGCAATCTGATCTATACTGCCGTTACAAGAGGTCGTAACTTGGTGATTATGGTCGGCACGCGAAAAGCACTCGCCATGGGCGTACAAAACGATAAGACGAAAAAACGGTTTACAAATCTACGATACAGGATGACCTGAAATTTTGTGCTTTGCTATTACCTGAATTTTGTGCGAGTTGGAGGTTTTCATATAGCAAGTTGAGCTTAGCGAAATCCCGCTTGTCGCAGATACCGCTTGCGGTGCGGGGGCACTTAAGGGCGAAGCCATAGTGAACCTATTGCGAGTCCTTAATAACGCAGCTCGAAGATCCCGCCTAAGCGGGGAGATGAAACCCTCCGGCTCGTTCAAGATTTAGGCATTAACTTTTACTGGAGGTAACCGTTTGAAAAGAAGTAATCTGCTGTTTCACCTTACGGCTTTTGCATTTCGGGCATTGAAACTTTTTCTTTTCATACTCTGAAATTCTCATGATCAGGGTAAAGGGCTTTTTACATTTTTCGCAAATGAATTCGTAAGTCGGCATCGTAAACCTCCTTTCACATATAACGTTCTTTAACGCTGAAGATTATGATACGATTCTTACTTGTATTTCCCCCGGTTCGTTGTGGCCAAATCGTGTTTTAAAAGGGAAATATCTTACCTTCGATAGTATTTTATACACAGTTACGAGCAATGTATCAACCTAATTTTATTGATCTGAAAAGTAACATCTCTATAATTCGAACCTACCTGTCTTCAAATCTCCCCCTTCAAATATTTTTGTCTTTTAGGCTCAGGAAATTTTTCAATGGCATACCGCAACATGGTACGCGGCATCTCTTTGTAGTGTTGTTTTAAAAACATCTCTTCGAATGTCATGTCCCTTTTTCCAATTTCACGGAGCATCCATCCCACAGCTTTGTGAATCAGGTCCTCTTTATCGGTGAGCAGAGTCTTTGCGATTTTCAGAGTTTCTTCATATTTTCCGTGTTTGATAAAATAAAGGGTTGCCACAATGGCAATCCGTCGTTCCCATAAATCTTCTGATTTTGCCAGTCTATATAGGGGGGCTTTGTTTTTATCCATGAGATAGTCACCGACAATATGGTGGGCGGATCCATCCACAAGATCCCAACTGTTTATGAATTTTGTTTTTTTTAGGTATAGCCTGAATATTCTTTTTTGGGCGGTTTGATTTCCTTTTACATATTTACGAACCAGTATCAAAAGTGCAAGCAGTCTTTCTTCATGAATGGCAGACTCGAGCAGAACAATAACGTCTTCAGTAGATATGTCCTGGAAGTCTTTCTCCACCTTCCGCAAATCAGGGACTTTGACACCGATAAACACATCTCCCTCACCATATTCGCCGGGACCGGTCTTGAAAAAACGTTGAAGAACCTCGGCCTTTTCCCTATTTGCGAGCTGCTTTAATCTCTTTTTTATCTTTTGATGGGTCATTATATAAAATCAAGAAACTGATCTCCTATAAAACATTTTTATACCATGTTATTTAGTTTCCATCCATAAATAGTCTTTTTGCCCGATCTCTGCGTTATGCTCAAAAAATAATCCTCGGAATATCAACTATATGCCTGCGGTTATTTTTTTCGCATGCCTTTTTATCCCGTTCTTTCCAGCGGGGGATCTTGAAC
>PKTV01000572.1 GCA_002868985.1 Desulfobacteraceae bacterium
ATGGAGCTTTCAAGAAAAGATATTTTGGATATGGAATCCCTTTCTGTTGATGAAATCACCCTGATTTTGGATACAGCGGACAAAATGAGGGAAATATCTGAAAGGCCCATTAAAAAAGTCCCAACATTAAGGGGCAAAACCGTTGTACTTTTCTTTTATGAGCCGAGCACACGGACGCGGACTTCTTTTGATATCGCCGCCAAACGTTTGAGTGCCGACAGTCTGTCTTTATCTGCAAGTACCAGCAGTATGGTTAAGGGAGAAACCTTGATCGATACGGGTCGGAATCTGGAAGCCATGAATCCTGATGTGATTGTGATCCGACATAATTCAGCAGGCGCTCCGCATTTGCTGGCAAAAATGTTAAAGTCGCCCGTTATCAATGCCGGTGACGGTATGCACGCTCATCCCACCCAATCTCTTCTCGATTTGATGACGGTAAGGGAAAATAAAGGTCAGATTTCAGGCATTCGGATCGCCATCATCGGCGACATATCTCACAGCAGGGTGGCACGGTCGAACAGTATCGGGTTTACAAAGATGGGTGCTGATGTTGTTCTGGCAGGCCCCCCGACGATGATTCCAAAAGGCATCGAAACGCTGGGTGTTTCTGTAACACATAATATGGAAGAAGCGATATGTGATGCAGATGTTATCATGATGCTGCGGATACAAAAAGAGCGACAGCAGCATTTTTTGTTTCCGTCCGAACGTGAATATTCGAAAATATATGGCTTGACAAATGCTAAACTGAAAAAAGCAAAAGACGATGTGTTGATTATGCATCCGGGACCGATAAATAGAGGGGTTGAAATTGCCTACGATGTTGCAGACGGACCGTACTCGATTATTCTTGACCAGGTAACAAATGGTGTTGCTGTCCGAATGGCCCTTTTATATCTGGTGACAGGAGGAAAACGTCATGCTGACGGTGATTAAGGGTGGAAGGGTCATTGATCCCGGAAACTTGGACGATATTCTGGATGTTGTCATAGAGGATGGCAACATCGTTGAAATTAAACAAGATGCCCTTGCAGGCAATGAAAGTAAAGAAACTAAAATAATTGATGCTTCCGGTAAAATCGTTGCGCCGGGATTGATTGATATGCATGTTCACCTTCGGGATCCAGGATATGAATACAAAGAGACCATTGAAACAGGTAGCCGTGCAGCAGCGTTTGGCGGGTTTACGGCGGTATGCTGTATGCCGAATACAAATCCGGTCAATGACTGCAGGCAAGTTACGGAATATATACTAAAGAAGGCCGTTAAGGCTGATATTGTCCGTGTTTATCCGATTGCCGCAATCAGCGAGGGGCTAAAAGGAGATAACCTCTGTGAATATGGAGAGTTAAAGGACGCCGGGGCTATCGCCCTATCCGACGATGGCAACCCGGTGATGAACAGTCAATTGATGCGAAGGGCATTAGAATATTCAAGCGGATTCAATCTGCCGGTTATTTCCCATTGTGAGGATTTTGATCTGGTTTCAGACGGTGCCATGAATGAAGGTGCGGTTGCAACAAAAATGGGTCTTTCCGGGATACCCAATGCTGCTGAAAGCATCATGGTTTTAAGGGATATCGCGCTGTGTGAATTAACAGGAGTTCCCGTTCATATCGCTCATGTCAGCACCAAGGAATCTGTCAGGGCGATACGGGATGCGAAAAAAAGAGGGGTTCCTGTTACCGCAGAGACTGCACCGCATTATTTTTCTTTGACCGATGCTTCTATAAAAGATTATAATACCAACAGCAAAATGAACCCGCCGTTGCGCACCGAACAAGACATAGAAGCCATCTGTCAGGGACTCGTCGATGGCACCATTGATGTCATTGCCACTGATCATGCCCCGCATTCTTTAATTGAGAAAGCCGTTGAATTCGATCGGGCTGCTAACGGTATCATCGGCCTTGAAACCGCGGTTCCTTTAGGATTGAAGCTGGTTGAGTCCGGAATAATTGACATAACGGATCTTATTGAAAAAATGTCAAAAAATCCGGCCCGGATACTCGGATTAAAAATTGGTTTAGAAATTGGGAAAACGGCCGATATTACTATTATAGATCCTGAAATTTCATATTGCATAGATGCTAACAGGTTCCAATCACTCAGTCGAAATACGCCTTTTGACGGTTGGGATGTAAAAGGCAGGGCAGTGTTGACCATGGTGGGGGGGAATGTTGTTTATCAGGACAATTAAAATATCGCAATTGTTCGTGGAGTAGTTGAGTCGGTGGAAATTCCAAATAACAAATCCCAAATAACAAACAAATCACAATGACCGAAATTCAAAATTTTAAACTGGAATAATCAAAATAGTTTGGGTTATTGGTATTTGAGATTTGAGATTTGTTTGGAATTTGATGCTTGAGATTTGTGATTTCAAAAAAACAGTGTAAAGTTGATCAACAACCAATACTCAACAACCAATAACTAATGATGAATGAAATATGACAAATAACACACCTCATATACTAGTCGTAGATGATGAACTCAGCATGCGCGAATTGCTGGAAGTCCTGCTGAATAAAGAAGGATATAGGGTTACCTGTGCGGAAAATGGTCGAGATGCCATATCCATGATTAAAAAAACAGTTTTCGATCTTTTGCTATGTGACATCAGGCTCGGAGATATTACCGGAATCGATGTTTTAAAGGCATTGAGAGAAGAGAACCAAGACACTGTGGTCATTATGATTTCAGCCTATGCATCCACCGAGGCTGCGGTTGAAGCCATGAACGAGGGAGCCTACGATTTTGTCCCTAAACCTTTCAACAATGAAGAGTTGAAAAAAACCATTAAAAATGCCCTGAGTCTCAGAACCATCGAGCATGAAAAAGAGATTCTGAATGATGAGCTC
>PKTV01000229.1 GCA_002868985.1 Desulfobacteraceae bacterium
GACACATGCCTAAATATTTTTTGGAAAGAGACTGCTTGTTTTAAAACAACTCCATTGTTTTTTTGTTGAAATCTGTTCTTTCTAACGATCCCTAAACCACTCAAACAGTACACGCTTTTTTTAAAAAAATATCCATTCTGCTGATAGATAAAGGTTTACAGTAAAAACTCCCCGACCCCTCAAATAGTTATCTGTTTTTAGAGATTTATATCCAGATTTTTTGATAGAAGCTCGTTTATCATTTCAATCATCCTCTATGAACGGAAAGTTCATCAAAAGATTTCCCAACATTGAATCTCATTAATGCTGTAAAATCAACCTGTCTTGGGATTAACATATCAATATATTGTGGTATATTTTTCTTGACACACAAGATATTTTATCTTATACAGAGATATTTTTAGAATACCAGCAATTTAATGCTTAAAATAAAATAAGGAAGGTGTTGATGGGCAAGTCTTTTATTAAATGCCCTAAAGATCCGGAAATGTATTACTATCGTGAAGTTTGCAAGGAGGTTTTTCGGAAAGGGAACATTCGCAACTGGTGTAAACAATGTGAGGTCTTTCAGGACCAGAAGAAGTCTTCGGGAAAGGCATAATATCTCGCCCAAACCCGGTTAAAGTTTATAGGAAGGTTGGTTGACAATGGATACTTGATGTTAAAGATTTGAATTTTCCTGATAATCTTAGCATAACAGAGGAGGCAATATGATTTCTTCTCCATGTGCAAACTGTCAATGGAAAAATCAACCTAAAGAATTATGCGCAAAAGATTGCGAAATTCTAGAGGCCATTCAACTTTACCAGGTATCAAATGAAAGCGATTTTTATATACCTGCCATCGATTGTACTGAAGAAAATAGGTTTTCTTTAAACAGAGGGGATGTTTTTTAAATTCGTATTTCCCACTGTTTGTTGAATCAAGGCGGATTTGTACGCTTGTACCGTGTGGCGGGTCTGTTCTGTCGTTGCTCGCATGAGTTTCATTAATCCGCTTCAGGCGGATAACATCTTAACGTGATTTTATTTTCAGTCGGTCTCCATTATCAAAGGGAGGTGGTCCTATGTATGTGGGTCGAATTATGCATACGCGTCTTGTAACCGTACCCCCGGATACAAGCTTGCGCAAAGCAAAGGAGATCATAGAAGAAAAAAAGATTAACCATCTTTTGGTGGTTAATAAAAATGAGGATTTGGTCGGCCTTGTTTCAGACAGAGATGTCAAACAAAGCTGGGCTTCTCCGGCTACAGCCCTCAGTGTTCATGAGCTGAACTATCTTCTGACCCAGTTGACCGTTGAAGCGATTATGGTTAAAAAGATTATCACCATATCGCCCGGCACCACCATTGAACGCGCCGCCTATATCATGCAGAAAAACAGAATTAATGCACTGCCGGTCATCGAATCTGGAAAGCTTGTCGGGATTATCACGAGCACCGATGTTATGGAAGTTCTGCTTCGTTCCATCGGGTTTGATGATGAGGAAAGCGCCCGGTTTGCCGTTTTGGTTGAAGATCGCATTGGGATTGTTTTTGAAGTGTCAAAAATTCTTAAAGAACAGCAGATCAACATCCGCAGTCTTGTTACCTGGCCGGAGAAAGAGTATCCCGGTGTTTTTCAGTTGGTAATGAGAGTGGGATTGGAAAATAAGGATAGGGCAATTTCAGCATTAAGTGACGGCGGTTTCAAAGTGCTATCAGAATATGTTCACGATCTGACGCCCTACATGCCGAAGGGATAAATGCTGCGAATTTTTTATGGAAAAAGTTCGGATTTTGATTTACAGTTAATTCAACTGCTTTTCAAGATTCTCTATTGGAATAAAAGACCCTTCTGATATTTCTCCCAGCAATCTTTTATTGCGCAGGCCAGCAAAACCGACCGTTGCAAGAGGCTCGCTTTAATCATATATTCATCTTTACTGTGATCCATGGCGCCGATGGGCCCCAAACCATCGATGACTGGTGTTTGCTCTCCGGCAATCAGATTGGCGTCCGATACCCCGGCCCTGAATTCTTCCGATACCGATATTCCAATGGATGTTGCTGTTTCCTGAAGCGCTTTGAAAAGTTTTTTATTTTGTTCAGAGGCCGGCATGGGAGGTCTTGAGCTCAATATGGCAAAATGAGAGCTGGTTTTGGGGATGTCTTTTTTCTTGGTAATTTCGGAGATGCTTTTTTCCAGATCTGCCTTATCCGCTATCCCGATGAACCTGAAATCGATTCGGGCCAACGCATGTTCAGGAACGGTGTTGGGGCCTATCCCGCCCTTGACCTTGCCCACATTGACACTGATTCCCCGATCCAAATCATTTAAGGATTCAAAGGCCATAATTTTATGAGCCAGTTCAGCAATGGCACTGGCTTTATCTTTGCCGGCAAATGCTGCATGGCCGGCAATTCCTTTAATTTTAAGTTCAAGAGAAAGGTTTCCTTTTCGGCCGGTAACGATTTCTCCATTGCGCCCCCCGGTTTCCAACACAAATGCAAAAGCGCTGTTTCCGGCTTCCTTTTGAATATGATCTTTTGAGCTGGGAGACCCGATTTCTTCGTCGGAGTTAAAGAAGAATTTTACGGGTATTTTTGTTAAAAGTTTTTCATTATCGAGCGCCTTGAGTGCAAATATCCCTGCAACGAGTCCCCCTTTCATGTCTATGACGCCCGGGCCGAAACAGTGAGTACTTTCTTCTTTGTACCAGTTAAATTCGGTATCTTCCGGAAACACCGTATCCATGTGTCCGGATAGAAGTATCTGTTTGTCAAAGCGCTCTTCACAAAGGGATCTAACAATAAGATGATTTCCAAATGTATCCTGTTCAATCACCTGGCAGGAGACGGCATTGGGTTGAAACGTGGA
>PKTV01000403.1 GCA_002868985.1 Desulfobacteraceae bacterium
CATATTGAAAATTTCCACCTCGATCATGCCCTGGGCAGCCTGTCCCAACACCTTTATCGGTTGTTTTATCGGCGGTGCGTAGCCTTCATCGACCATCTTCAAAACTTCTTTTTTGGCTTCACCGATCAGATAGTCCCGGTTAAATACGATTCTGTCCGTAGGGCCAAGAAAGCCGCTAATTCTGGCTTCAGCAGCAGATGTTGAAACTTGGGCCAGTGCAATGGACATGAACACCGGAACGAAAAACTTGGCAAGGTCGACATCGGTGACTGCTTCAGGGATCGTCTGAACGAACTTTTTCCAAAGATTTAAACATCCCCCGCCCGATGGGATCAGGCCGACGCCAATCTCAACAAGTCCCATGTAGAGTTCGGCATGGGCCACAATCCTGTCGGCACCGAGGCACACTTCGCATCCACCGCCAAGCGTCATGCCGTAAGGGGCTGCGACGACCGGAAAGCTCGAATATTTTTCTTTCTGTATAGCGTCTTGTGCCATACACAAAAATGCATCGATTTCCGAGTATTTCTTTTCCTTTGCCAGACCGGCCATGAAAAAAAGATCCCCTCCGGCGGAAAAGGCCCCCGGCATTCCGCCGGCCTGATTTCCAATGACAAGGCCCAGACCGTTGGCATCCACGTATTCCATGATTTCTTGCTGAAATTCGATAATTTCTTTGTTCAAGGCATTCATCTTGGTGTGAAATTCCAAACAAAAGACGCCGTCGTCAAGATCTATTAATGAAGCGGATTTGCAGGACTGAACGAGGTTGCCCGCGCCTTTTAGGGTTTCAAGAGAAACCATCGTTTTGCCGGCAACAATCTCTGTATAACTTTCAGTGGTGAAATCATATGCAAAACGTTTACCCATATCGGTTTTGTAAAATGACACATGGCCTGCTGCAATCATCTGTGTTACTTTTTCAGGAACTTCAAACCCATCTTTTTCCATCTTATCTACAGAAGCCTCAAGACCGATGGCATCCCAGGTTTCAAAGGGACCCATCTCAAAGTTGAATCCCCATTTCATGGCATTGTCAATATCAACGATGGTATCTGAAATTTCAGCTGTCCTGTTAACCGCGTAGATCAGGCCGTTTGCCACAACCTTCCAAGCAAACCTGGCGCCTTTGTCCTGGCCATAGACGATGGCTTTGATTTTTCCAGGAAGTGTTTTTGCCTTTTTAGCTTCGACAAGGCATGGGAAGTCGGGAGGTTCATATTCAGAATACTCTAAAGTTTGTGGATCGATGACCTTTCGGATCTTTTTCCATTCAGGTGTTAAGTCGGTCTTGTAAAAACCGCTTTTGGTTTTTTTCCCCAGTAAATTTTTTTGGATCATCTGGTCCACAAATTCGGGAAGAACGAAGCTGTCTCTCTGTTCGTCTTCCACCACCAGATCATAGGTGTTTTTCGCCACATGCCCCATGGTGTCGAGACCGACAATGTCACATGTCTTGAACATGGCGGTCTTGGGTCTGCCCATGGCGGTTCCAAAAAGGGCGTCCACTTCAGGGATCGATAGGCCGTCTTCAAGCATGAGTTGCATGGCCTTGACAATGCCTTGAACACCGATCCTGTTTCCGACAAAATTGGGTGTGTCCTTGGCCCATACAATGCCTTTACCAAGAATCCGTTCTCCAAAATCAGACATAAATTCAAGAACTTCAGGGAGTGTTTCTTCTCCTGCTATGATTTCCAGAAGATGCATATATCTTACTGGATTAAAAAAGTGTGTGCCTAAAAAATGCTGTTTGAAATCTGGGCTGAGGCCTTGGGACATGGCTTTTAGCGGTAGCCCTGAGGTGTTGGAAGAAACAATGGCGTTGGGCTTTCTTTTTGTTTCAATTCGCTTAAAAAGATCCTGCTTGATTTTCAGATTCTCCACAACCACTTCCACAATCCAGTCACAGTCTGAAATTCTGTCAAAATCGTCTTCCAAATTGCCGATTTTGATGCGATCAACATCTTTTTTCTGCATCAGAAGCGATGGACTCGACATCAACACTGCATCCAAACCGGCTTTCACGATTCGATTTCTGGCAACCGGGTCGTCTCTTTCTTCCTCTTTTAGATCAAAAGGAACGATATCCAGCAAAAATGTCTTTATGCCAGCGCCGGCCAATAGGGCAGCGATGCCTCCGCCCATAACACCAGAGCCAATGACCGCTGCCTGCCTGATTTTTCTAACCATGATAGCCTCCTGTAAAGATTAAAGAGTGAAGTCCAACAAGATGAATGATCATTCATTTATCTAACAGAACGTATCTTTATCTGTCAAGAAAAAAACGAAAAAGTTATATCATCCTAAAAACGGATATAAAAGATATATAATCAATATATTATACTGGTTTTAAGGTGTGATAAAAAACCTGATAAACATTTTTTTCAGTATTATTAACATCAATATATAAAATGAACAATTATTCATTTAAAGGAAATAAGCATTGCCAAACAAGGGTGTTTACAGGTATAACCTGAATCTTGCATGAAAATTAATGAGAATTTTCCGGTTACTTGATTGAAGAAGGTTTATGAAAAATCATATCATCGTTCATTTTACCCGATTGGTATATCGGATGATGATCTTTTTTTCTCATCAATTTTCACCCAAAGGGCGAGCCGGAGGCTTTCATCTGCTGCGTTATTAAGGGCTCGCAATAGTTCACTGTGGCCTTCGTCCTTAAGTGCCTTGCATATGAAAGCCTCCAACTCGTTCAAAATTCAGGTATTAAACATGAAGCGGTAATGGTTTCAAAAGGCCAAAGTGTTACAATTTTTCTTGGTTTCGGAATTATTTTGAACATATCCTGAAACAATAAATTTTTTGATAGGACAGTA
>PKTV01000472.1 GCA_002868985.1 Desulfobacteraceae bacterium
TGTCACTGGCCGGGGTGCCAAGGATACAAGCACCAAATTTTTTTGAACCGAGAATACATTCCTTAAGGTCTTCAGGCTGAATAAACGGACGTACCCCGTCATGGATGACAACGGTTTCTGTATCTTTGTCTATCGATTGAAGTCCGTTATATACAGAGTCTTGGCGCTTGGCCCCGCCGTGGACAAGATTTATCTGGTTTTTAAGGTCGAGCAATGAAAGGATTTTGTTTTGACAATATTCAATATCTTCTTTTGGAACGACAAGAAAGATTTCTTTTACCTGGCTGCATGAATCAAAAGCCATTATCGAATGCGCTAAAACCGGTCGTCCCGAAAGATCCAGATACTGCTTTCGCATCGTACCCTTCATCCGAATACCTTTTCCGGCAGCTACAATAATCGCAGAAACCATAATATTATCTTATTTGTGATTTCTTTGCCTTTTATGGCAAGACTTTTTCGTATCCATTCATGAGTAATTGAGCTATTGGAAATTCCAAATAACAAATCTCAAATAACAAGAAAATACGAATGATCAAAATCCCAAAAAACAGACCGGTAGATGTTCTTGAAGAAAGACAAACGAATTGAAAAAGATATTTTCATCAATACTGGAAAAATTAAAATTGTTTCGTTCTTTTGTATTTAGAATTTGGAGCTTGTATTTTGGAATTTATTTGAAATTTGATGCTTGTGATTTGTTATTTCCGGTTTATCCGGGTTAGGCTCTTGTTTTATAAATTCCGAAATCGTCAATCGTCAATATTCAATCATTTTAGGTAGCTCAGCTCTTTAGGCAGAGGAACACCCTTTCCCATTGTATCCTCACCATAATTGACACTGGCAAGAATTTTAATATCGTTCAGCGCCCGAACATCACCTTCAAAGATGACTTCGGTATAATTTTCTTTCTGAATTTTGCCTCCCGCCCATTGGATATCTAAAACACTGCTGGCATCAAACCGGTCTTCGCCGACACACAGTTCCACCTGTCCACCATAATGTTGAACAGTTTTTGCCACCAAAAGGCTGGGCCGGCTGTGGAAACCAAGACTCACGGGAACACCCACCTTAATTGAAGCGCGCTCAACATTTTCGTTCAGAATGTCTCGAGCCAATTCTCTACCTTTAGTAAGGAAATGGCATATATAATAAAGGCCGTAATTAATGGTTCGATCAAGAAGTTCCTCGGGATCAATCAAAGATGATAATCGATCTTGCACCTTTTTATATATATTTTTATATCCTGCTTTATGGAGATGTCGCTCATAAAAATGGAGGAGCCTTCCAATCATTTGAAGAAGATGAAATACGACTGAAAAAAACCCCCTTAAATCTTTAAGTTTTTTATTCCCAAATCTGTATCCACCATGAATTACATAGGTATCAAAAGAAGATTGAAGGCTATGAACAAGCATTTCAAAACGCCTCATGTTCACTTCATTGACTTTTTCCGGAACAATCTTCAACATCTCTTTCAGTTCGTATGGTTCATAAAATTTTAGATCATCAAAACTTTCCGATATGCTAAGGAATTCACTGGCAATTTGAACAATATGTTTTTTTGCTGATCCTTATCTATATCGTCGATATCATAATCAAGCGTCTCCCCGGTTATGATGCCTGGAAAATCATCCATCTCATATATATCTTCATGCGGTAACGGTATATTAAGCCTTTGAGCCTCTTTTATGATAACCGGCGCCAATTTAGTGAGGGATTTTCTCAAAAAATATAGGGTGGCGGTCCCCTGTTCTTCAAATGTCTCGCTCTCTGGAAGTCCATAAAAATCGAGCCGATTTAAAATATGGGTCTGCGAGTACCCACCAAGGCTTAAATGCCGGACAGCCGCTGAAAGTTCTCTGTAAAAATATAAGTTTGTGTTGTTTTTAGCACCATGAAAGTCAAGAAAATCTTCAAGAACCTGAGAAGAACCGATGAGTTTTGAAAAGAGCATTTTTGTAAAAAGATATCGGGATGAACTAAAATTGGAAATATAAATGCAACACTTCAAGTAATCGTGTGAAAATATCCTAACTTTCTCTGAAAAAGATATGTCACAAACCGTTTTCTGAAATTTCATCATCAACGTCATTTCCTTCTGGGTTTCAGAAACCGTCTTAATGGTTTTTGATAAATATAAAAAGGTCTGTAAAGTTTGCTACGGTCCGAGCAACCCATAAGCCGAATTCTGTATCCGGTTAGAGTTACCCCTTGACCGGTTGACGATCATTCATCTATGAATGCCGGTTGCCCGGCACCTCTTGCGACCTACCCGGGAACTTGAACGGGCCGTTCTCAAACGTCCCCCTATTTGGTCTTGCACCAGGTGGGGTTTACAAAGCATCCCCGGTCACCCGGAGAACTGGTGCGCTCTTACCGCACCGTTTCACCCTTACCCCGCCCGAAGGCGAGGCGGTATACTTTCTGTTGCACTATCCTTCACGTTACCGCGACTCCATGTTATGGAGCACCCTGCCCTGTGGTGTTCGGACTTTCCTCCGGATCATTTTGTTAATCCAGCGATCGTCTGGATTACTCGAACCGTAGCTATTTGTAGTTACTTTTTCTATCTGTTGTTATATGGAAATATTTCTTCCTAAGTGCTATAATTCATAAATACGATGACGTATTTTTATCTGGACATTAGCCCGTATAAGCTGAAGTCCAAAAGTTTGAAGTTAAAAGTGCCTAAAGTGAGCTAAAGTTGGGGAACGCGCCTTCAGCGCGATCAATTATAATTAAAATTGATAGAATACCTTAACTTTAGGCACTTTAGTTCACTTTAGGCACTTTAAACTTTTGTATACATAGAATGAATAAACCAAGTTATAA
>PKTV01000495.1 GCA_002868985.1 Desulfobacteraceae bacterium
AGGAGAAAGGAGGCTTTATGGCAAAAGCCGTTATTATGCATGAAACCGGCGGTCCGGAGGTGTTACGCTGGGAAGCGTATGATCCGGGTCAGCCGAAACCGGGTGAAATTTTGCTTCGCCAGGAGGCGGTCGGCCTGAACTTCATTGATGTGTATCACCGTACCGGCCTCTATCCGCTGCCCGCGCTGCCGGCCATTCCCGGGATGGAAGGTGCCGGTGTTGTCGAAGTCGTTGGCGAGGGGGTAAGTGAATTCACAAAAGGGGACCGTGTTGCATATGCAGGGTTGCCTCCCGGCGCTTATGCCGAAGCCAGAATCATGCCGGCAGATCGTCTGGTAAAGCTTCCGGCGTCCATTTCAACCCAACAGGCGGCAGCCATGATGCTTCAGGGGATGACCGCGCGATATCTCCTGCACGGCTGTTACAACGTAAAAGCAGGTGATCGGATCCTGATCCATGCGGCGGCCGGAGGCGTGGGTTTGATTGTCTGTCAGTGGGCCAAATATTTGGGTGCCACGGTGATCGGAACGGTGGGTTCGCTTGAAAAGGCGGATCTCGCTGCCAACCATGGCTGTGATTACCCCATCCTATACCGGGATGAGGATTTTGTCTCACGGGTAAAAGAGATTACCCAAGAAAAGGGTGTGGACGTGGTATATGATTCCGTGGGCCAATCCACGTTCATGAAATCACTCGACTGCCTGCGCCCCATGGGGATGATGGTCAGTTTTGGCCAGTCTTCCGGCCCGATTCCGCCCATAGATACGGGAATTCTCGCTGCCAAAGGTTCTTTGTTCCTCACCCGACCGAGCCTTATGGCCTATACCGCCCGGCGTGAGGATTTGCTTGCCCATGCCCTTGATCTGTTCGATGTTGTAGAAAAAGGTGCGGTTAAAATTGAGATTCGACAGACATACCCCCTGGCCGAGGCTTCCAGAGCCCATAAGGAACTCGAGGATCGTAAGACCACAGGGTCCGCGCTTTTGATTCCTTGATTCTTTAACAACTATAGAGAAAGAATAATGCTTAAGAAAATCATCTCAGGCGGACAAACAAGTGCTGACCAAGCCGCCCTTGATGCCGCAATCAAACTGGGAATTGCCCATGGAGGATGGATACCCAAAGGCCGGACCACCGAAACCGGCACATTGCCTGAAAATTATAATCTTCAAGAAATACCAACCGATGATTATTCTGAGTGTATAGTACAGAACGTAAAAAATTCGAAAGGGACACTCATCATATTCTACGGCAAACTCACCGGGGATCTTTATCGTGCTGAAAGAGAAACGTTGAAGCACAAACATCAGCTTCTTGGCGTCGATCTTAATCAAACTATTGCGTTGAATGCTGCATCTCTGGTTAATGACTGGATTCAGTTGAGGTTCATTGATGTTCTTTATGTGGTTGGCCCAAGTACAACCGTAAATCCCCACGCAGGAAAACACACAAAACTGTTGCTTGAGAGAGCATTGATATTGGATTTAATGAATGTTTCTTCCCATCGGGCCGTTGCCGATTATTCCAAAAAAAACCATCTTGAGGAACAGCCTGTCCTTCCAAAAACCATACATGAAGCTGTTGAGAAGTTGATAACGGAAATGGTGCTCAAGGATAAAGTTATCATCGCCAATATGACACATGATGAACTTGTTGATCTCAATTCAAATCTGGGTGCATATATCCGAAACTCATTCCGTCTTTGGTCCGGCAACCATGAACTCATGGAATCCTGCAGATTTGTGTCCAAAAATAAAAAATTGAATGTGGACGAGGCATCCTTTGCCATTATTGATGCAATGTGGGAAAAATTACGGAAGACCCATACCTTGAAAGTCATTAAATGAAAGAGAAACCGGTTTGATTATTTTGAGATGGCTTCAAAATATTAAAGATCTGAGACTCAGGGTTTAATTTTAACAACATAAAAGGAGGTAAGGATGATTAAGACAGCGAAGTTTTTTTTCATTACAACATTGATATTGTTGACAGTTGTTGGAATGGGGTATGCAAAGGAGCTGGTTGTGGGCTGTGACACCAATTTCATGCCTTTCGAATTCAAGCAAGAGGGCAAATATGTCGGGTTCGATATCGATTTCTGGGATGCCATCGCCAAGGATCTCGGCCTGAAATACAAGCTGCAACCCATGGATTTTAATGGCTTGATTCCTGCATTACAGACAGGAAATATCGATGTCGCCATTGCCGGGATGACCGTCAAGTCTAAACGGGAAGAAGTCGTTGATTTTGCCTATCCGTATTATGATGCCGGCCTATTTTTGATGGTACGATCCAAGGAGCAAAAAATTAGCGGTATTGAAGACCTCGGCGACAAAGTGCTTGCCACCAAACTGGGCACTACCAGTGCCGATTTCGCCAAAAAATTCAAAACCAAAGAGGTAAAGCTTTTTCCAAATATCGATGGTGCCTATATGGAGTTGCGAACAGGCGGCGCGGATGCAGTAATTTTCGATTCACCAGCTATTCTGTGGTACATTAAAACAGAAGGCAAAGCCGAGGTGAAAACGGTGGGGCCTTTGTACCAGGGGCAGTCCTACGGAATCGCCTTTCCACAAGGGAGCAAACTTAGAGAGAAAGTCACCATTACTATCCTCAAATTCATGGAAGACGGCACCTACAATAAGATTTTCAAGAAATGGTTCGGAACCGAACCCAAATAAATATTATTGACTCTCTGCCCCCCTCTTCGAAGTAATGAATCCGGGAGAGGGGGGTATTTAATTTTTTAAACGACAGGTAAAAAAGATTAAAGGGTCGCGGAGCCCGCTTTTTGTTCTTTTGGGAGGTTATCAAT
>PKTV01000177.1 GCA_002868985.1 Desulfobacteraceae bacterium
CCCCAGGCGTGTATTGCCGATCTGACCAAAGTCATAAGGACGCATATTTGGGAAAAGGGTACATGGCGCCGGGATGATTATAAGAGATACACCATTAACTGGTTTGAAAAAATAATGGATCTTGGCAAAGACACCGTTTGCGTCCAGGAAGACTTCTCTTTTTTACACAGCCCTACACTGATAAAAAGTAACAGGGTCGATGCTATTTTTACGCTGATTTTTGATATTTTGCTTAAAAACTTCAGCGATCCCGACGATCAATTTAAAGATACTGTTTTGTCGATCCAAAATATCAAAAACAAAAACGACAGAGTTGCTCAATTCAATAAACTTGCCGAAAGAGAAATTCTTGAACTTTTGAGTTTGATGAGGGAATTGAAAATTGTAAATTTCGGCGAGTTTTCAAACACGGAGAACGAACGGTTTAAAAAAGAATTCTCCAGAACCATTCATAAAATTATGGAAATGATTGGTGTCAAACCTTGATCCTTGATTAAAAAAAGAACTTCGAATAGCCCTTGGCCGTCTAACCTTAAAACCTCAACTTTTGGGATGTTGAAGAATACCTGAAAATGAATCCTTTCAAAATTTGTTCAAAATGTGGATATACATGGAAGGTCAGAGACGACTTTTTGGGAGACCTCTCAATTTGTCTGGTTGGATTCCAAGCCAGCGCCAAAGAAACCGAATGCGGTTACTACTTGTTCAATCATATATTAGAGGGAAACCAATGTAATACAACGCTTGCGATGGAAGTGGAGGCGTTCTTGTCTCTGCATAAAGGAAGCATGTTCACGGATATCAAGTTCAAAAGCCCAATGTGTGAACTACATTGCGTCCGTGTCGAAGATCTATCTCAATGCCCGGTTGAATGTAAAAATGCGATCGCCCGTGAAATCATGCAGGCCTTTTCGCAGTGTAAGATTTAGATAATAAGGGGCCAGGGATCGGGGGACAGGGGCCAGGGAGCATGAGAAAAGTAGCATTTGCCTTGGATGGATAAAAAAAATTTGTTTAGCCTTACTATTGGCGATAGATAATGGGGTCACGTCTGCTGTTGACTCATGGTAAAACTGAAAAGAGTCAAGAGCAGACGTGACCCCTTCACTAGTGAAGGGTCGATTGGGTTAGTAGCGACGTGATAAAGATAAACGAAAAATCAGACTCAACCCCACATAACACCACTTCAAAAAACCAGTCCGATGCTGTGATCCTTTTTGTGGTCAGCGCCGTTCAGTTCCTGACCCCCTTCATGCTGTCTGCTGTGGGAGTCGCCCTTCCTGCCATTGGCAGGGAGTTTTCAGCCAGTGCAGTTCAGCTTGGACTTGTGGAAACCGTCTATATCTTCGCCTTTTCCCTTTTTTTGATTCCGGCAGGACGGCTGGGTGATATTTACGGAAGGAAAAAAATCTTTACCATCGGCATTCTCGTGTTCACTGTGGGAACCGCTTTGCTATCATTCGCCTTTACCATTGAAAGTTTTATTCTGTTCCGGTTTTTTCAAGGGTCTGGCGGGGCCATGATCTCAGGAACCAGTGTGGCCATCCTTTCTTCGGTCTTTCCACCGGCCAGCCGGGGGCGGGCCATGGGGATCATTGTGGGTTGCGTCTACTTGGGTCTGTCTCTGGGTCCGGTTCTTTCCGGATTTATGGTCACCCATCTGGGATGGCGCTGGATCTTTTATCTGGGGGTTCTGGTCGAGCTTTTCTGTCTTTCGCTCACTGTTTTGAAACTTAAGGGTGAATGGGCTGAAGCAAGGGGTGAGCGTTTTGATTTTGTGGGAACCCTTCTTTACATTAGCGCTTTATTCTTTCTGATTTACGGCACTCTCAACCAGAAAGAGGGTGGTATTTATCTGGTGTTCATGGCATTAGGAGCCTTAGGATTTCTGATCTTTCTCGTGTTTGAATACCGGTGTTCATCTCCGATTCTGGATGTGGGTCTGGTCATCCATAACCGGGTTTTCGCCTTCAGTAACCTGGCCACCCTGATCAATTACGCCGCGTCTTTTGGCATCGGTTTTTTCTTCAGTTTGTATTTGATAGTGGTCAGGGGGTATTCTCCCCAATGGGCAGGATGGATTTTGATTATCCAGCCCGTGTTTCAGGCGGCTCTTTCTCCGTTTTTTGGAAGGCTGGCAGATCGAGTTTCGCCTGCGGGTCTGGCCACTGCAGGCATGGCCTTGTGTACCCTGAGCCTGGGTCTGGCTTCCCGGGTTCATGCCGGAACACCCATGCCCGTGATTATGGGGATGTTGGCCTTGATGGGCGTAGGATTCGGTCTTTTTTCATCACCCAATACCATCACGGTGATGGGCAGTGTTCCTCCCAAAAGCTTTGGTATCGCATCCAGTTTTCTGGCCACCATGCGGACCATGGGGATGCTGTGCAGCATGACCATCATCACCCTGGTGTTCAAACATATCATGGGGGACCACCACCCGGTGAATGCGGAAACACAATCATCTTTTCTTGCCAGTATGCATCTTTGCATGATGATCTTCTGTTTCCTTTGCGTGGCCGGAGTACTTTTTTCCATGGTCCGGTTGAAGCCTGTCTCTTCGGATGATAAGCTTGGGGTTTAGGTTGTTCTATACTCAAGTCAAAATCTAAGAGGACCGGGGTCAAACATTGGTCCTTGATTAAAAGGGGGTAGGGGAAGTAGCATTATTAGAAACCATCTCAAAATAATCTTTTGGCCCAACCTCGGCGTTGGAGCCTCGTTTTAAGTCCTCGACATACTTGAGTATGCGTGTCGAAGATCCCGATATTTTAACGGGGCGGGTTAAAACTCGGCCCCGC
>PKTV01000096.1 GCA_002868985.1 Desulfobacteraceae bacterium
AGCAGCAGACACCAAGCCCAAGGCCAAAGGTGTGGCGTTTGTCGAGGCCACCATAGCGCCCCTTGATTATGAATTGAATGATAGATTCTGGGGGTGGCGTTCCAATGACATTCTGGATTTCACGGATAACGTAAACAATTTCCAGTTAGGGGTCCTTGAGGTCACTCGACGCACCGTCGTTGCCCTGACCGAACGCATATCCCGCACCGGCGCCACTGCTGCATTTGACGAGAATCTTGAAAGCGCCATGAACTGGTTGATGATTAAGGCCCGTAAATACTGGTTCCCGTCTCCGGAATCCAAATACAACGCCAGTCTGAAAGAACTCGGGATATACAAGGAAAAACTCGAAAAAGGGGAAGCCAACTTTCACACCCGAAGCGACAACCTAATCCCGCTTCTGATGGCGTATGAAGATCTGTTGGGAAGCTGTGAAGAAAATCTCGTCAAAACCGAAGAGGATGACGGAAGTTCGGTCAGTTTTTTCAAGGCTGACGACTACTTTTTCTATACCAAAGGTGTTGTTAGTGCCATGGGGACCATTCTCGAAGCAGTCATGGAAGAATTTATAGCGACCTTAGAAGCCCGTCGGGGGATCGAAGTTCTCCATCATGCCATTGTATCGTGCCACCACGCTTCTGAAGTCGATCCATGGTTCATCACCAACAGCCCGCTCAACGGCGTTCTGGCAAATCATCGGGCGAACATGGCCGCACCTTTGAGCCACGCCAGATTCTATATTGGTGTGTTAATAAAGACGCTCTCTACGTAAAAAGGTTCAAGGGTTCAGGGTTCGGGGCTCAGGGTTCAGAGTTCGGGGTTGCATCTGAACGGTTGCAACAATTTTATGTAACCTGAATCTTGCCCGAGCCGGAGGCTTTCATATGCAAGGCACTTAAGGGCGAAGCCATAGTCTGCTATTGCGAGTCCTTAATAACGTAGCAGATGAAAGCCTCCGGCTCGGGCCTTAGATGAACATGGTGGCAATACTGTCCAAGTACAGCATCCCCTTAGCGGTCAGGGCACAGCGGTTTTGAGACATCTTTACCAGCCCTTTTTCTTCGAGATCGGCGATGGTTTCGGCGTGCATGACTTCAAAAATTACACCAAACTTTTTGTCAAATTCATCAACCACAATCCCTTTTGTCTGTCTCAGCCCCAGATAAACCGCCTCTATCATGAGCTGTTCTCGACTTAACGATTCTTTTCCTGCCCGTGGAAGCCTGCCCGTCGACAGTTCCTGAACATATTTTTTCACATTTGAATGGTTCCAAAAGCGTTGCGGCTCAATAAATGAATGGGCTGAAGGTCCAAGCCCGATATAGGAAGAGAAATTCCAGTATTTTACGTTATGCCGCGATATGTTGGATTGAGCGCTTTTGATACCCGATTCGTCGATAACTTCGCGGGCAAAATTTGATGTTTCATACTGAACATAACCGTTCGCGTTTAAAAACGATTGGGTGGTCTCAAAGAACTCGCAGACCAGATGCTCGGGGAGGGGGTTGAAGACTCTGTTTTGAAGATCTTTGTGCATCGGCGTGCCCGGTTCAAAAGAGAGCATGTAACAGGAAAGATGCTGGGGGTGAAATTCTAGTGCCGAGTGTAAATCCTTCAGCCATGATGATGTTGTCTGACCAGGAATTCCGTAGATGAGATCGAGTCCAATGTTCTCATATCCAGCCCTTTGAGCCCATTTTACGACCATTTGGGCATCTCTGGCTGAATGGATTCGTTCGAGAAAGCTCAGATTCGCAGAATTGAACGACTGGACGCCAATGTTTATTCGGTTGACGCCGGCTTTCCGGTAACCTTTCAACTGCTCCAGGGTCACCGTGCCGGGATTGACTTCCAGAGTAATTTCGGCGTTCGAAAGAATGTTATAGCATTGATAGGCGGTTTTGATGATGATCTCGATGCTTTTTATATTCAAAACAGAGGGTGTGCCGCCACCGATATACAGGGTATCAAAACCCTTGTCGAGTTCACGGGTCATTATCATTTCGGATGCCAGTGCATCCAGAAATACAGGCTGAAGCGACAAATCTGTTATGGAATAGAAATCACAGTAGGAACATTTTTTAAGGCAAAAAGGGATGTGGATGTACAGCCCTGCAAGTTGGGAATTAAAAGTAAAACATGGCGAGTTCTGAAGCATCGACAAAGACTATCAGGTTTCATTATCCGCTGCAATCTTCATTCCCAGATCCAGAGCGTCGCGATTCATTTTTATAAAACCGTCGGGAAGCCGGTCTTTAAGTACTTCCATGATGGAGTCTGATTTGACGAGCTTTGTCAGTTCAATCACCGCACCCAGCATACAAATGTTGAACACGATGGGTTTCCCGATTTTTTCCATTACGCTGCGGTACATGGGCAGTTCTTTTTGCTGTGCGTCGACCTTTCTCTGGATTTTCACAAAACGGTTGTCTGTAATCAGAAGTCCGCCGGGTCGTATGATGGGACAATATTGATTGTAGGCTTCCTGGGTCAGACAGACCAGTACATTGGGCTGGATGACCTTGGGATAATTGATGGTGGTGTCCGAAATGATGACATCGCTGCGGGTAGCTCCCCCCCGAGCTTCGGGGCCATAGGCCTGGGATTGTACGGCGGTCAGGTTGTCATGAAGAACGGCGGCTTCGGCCAGAATAATGGCCGCCGTGATGACACCCTGTCCGCCCGAACCTGAAAAGACCATCCTGCATCGTTCCATGGCTATTTTCCTTTCATCGCCGATGCGATGATTTTATCGTATTCGTTACAGTACTCCGGCGCGTCCACCTCGTGCAGGATA
>PKTV01000011.1 GCA_002868985.1 Desulfobacteraceae bacterium
CCCATTGTACCGGTTTCCTCGTTAACCGGTGACGGCATACCGGAATTCATTAAAACCCTGGACGAGTTGAGTGCCCGGCTGCCCAGCCGACCGCCTTCCAGCCTGTTTCGCCTGCCGGTGGATCGTGTTTTTACCATGAAGGGATTCGGCACCGTGATTACGGGCACCCTGATTTCAGGGCGTGTAAAAGTGGGCGATACCGTTATGCTGTATCCCTCCGGTATTACTTCAAAGGTCCGGGGTATTCAGGTTCACAACCAGAGTGTCAATACGGCTGAAAACGGTATGCGAACCGCCATTAACTTTCAGGGGCTTGAGAAGGCCGTGGTCAATCGCGGCGATGTGTTATCGAACCCGCACGCCTTAAAGCCGAGTTATATGATCGACGTATCGTTTAACTATCTGAACAGCAATAAGAAACCGCTGAAAAACCGCATGCAAGTGAGATTTCATACCGGGACCAGTGAAGTACTCGGCATCGTCATCCTGATCGACAGAGAAGAGCTTTTGCCCGGTGACACCGCCATTGTCCAAATGAGAGTCGATTCGCCGGTGGCGGTTATAAAAGATGACCCCTTTGTCATTCGGAGCTATTCACCGGTACGAACCATCGGCGGCGGAAATGTTCTCAACCCGATTCCGCAAAAACACAAGCGCTTTAAGCCTGATGTCATTGAAGGATTGACAGGATTGATGAATCATGAACCCGAAGAGATCATTTCTTATCATGTGGCCGAGTCCGGCTATCAGGGGGTGACCTATTCCGATCTAAAAATAATGACCAGTTTGCATGAAAAACAGCTCCAGAAAATCGTTCAGGACCTGTTGTCAAAACAAACGATTATTCTGGCGGACAGAGAAAATCAGGCATACATTCATCGCAAAAGCGTTGACACATTCAAAACAGAAACATCCGGTTATCTTAACAACTATCACAAGGCCAACCCTCTAAAAACCGGTATGTCCAAAGAAGAGCTCAAATCCAAATTCCCTGCCGCCTTGGGTACACGGCTCTTTAATTTGATGCTGAATCAGATGATAAAGGACAAGGCCGTCGTCAGCGAGGACAATGTGGTTCGCATGGCTTCACATAAAGTGTCTTTGGGCGTGGATCAGGCAGATATCAAAAAGAAAATTCTGGATGCCTATCTTAAAAACGGGCTGACCCCTCCTTATTTCAAAGAACTCAAAAAATCTTTTGACATTGAAACATCCCTGGCCAAGGATGTCCTCACGCTTTTAATGGACGAAGGAATGATTGTTAAGGCCAAAGAAGATCTTTATTTTGATGCACAGGCTGTCAAAGAATTGCAGGCAAGACTGGTTGATTTTCTTAAAAACCATGGCGAAATTTCCACACCGCAGTTCAAGGAAATGACCAGGGTTTCCCGAAAGTATTTGATACCGTTGATCGAACATTTTGATGCTCAGAATGTTACCATTCGTATCGGGGATATACGTAAGCTGAGAAACAGATAATACCTTGCATGAAAATTAATGAGAATCCTTAGGTTACTTGATTAGATCGGATGAGGGTATTTTTTCATTAATTTTCACCCGAAGGGCGAGCCGGAGGCTTTCATCTCCCCGCTTAAAGCGGGATTATTAAGGACTCGAAATAGCAGACTATGGCTTCGCCCTTAAGTGCCTTACATATGAAAGCCTCCAACTGGTGCAAGATTCAAGTCTTGTAATATTTTGCTTGAATTTTGCATGGGGTGTCAATTAACATGGTATAGATAAATCAGGAAAGTGCCTAAATTGAACCAAATCCGCTAAAGTTCGGTGGCGGACTTGTCCGCCGGAGTTCTGTGGCGGATCAATTGCCTAAACGGAGATATTATGGGAAATTCTAACAACGGTGAAAATGATCAAATTCATGAAACTGAGTTTAAAAGATTTGCTGCCAAGCGACTCCTTTTCTTCGCCCTGATTGGGGTGGTCGCCATATGGGTCGTTGGCGTCGCTATTGGGTATTTCGAACAGCCTGGCGGAGTTCAAACAGCCAAGAAATCTGAGGGCCATGTTGCCCATGAATCTTCCAAAAACAGCCCGCAACCGGAAACTTTGCACAAGGCCATTGAAAAATCGCCGGCACACACATTGCCGGAAGACGAAGGCCATGAAACGGCAGACAGTCCTAAAGAATCCGAAAAGGATACGGCCGGCGATATCATGACAACGGATTTTATCGCTTTAAACAAGGATCTAACTGTTTATGAAGCCGTAGAATTTCTCAAAGGGACACACCAGGAGATTAAACAGCCGACCCAAATGTTTGTGGTTGATGAGTTTGAAACGCTTATGGGTGTGGTTACCCAGAATCAATTGTTGTTTGCCTCTACAGAAACCGCACTTGAAGATATCATGACAACCGATATACATACCGTCAATATCGGCCTGGATATGGAACGTGTGAAATCACTGATTGATCAGCACCACCTGCCATCGGTTCCTGTGATCGATATGGCCGACAAGCTTGTGGGAGTGATCGATGCGGATCAAGTGCTTCATCTGGCAAAACAGGATATCGTGAAAGCCCCGAGTCATGCTCCGGCCCCGATGCACGAGACGCCGGCCCCGGCACATGAGCCGAAAGCCCCAACGCACGAGACGCCGGCTCCAGCACATGAGGCGCAAGCGCCTGCGCACAAGGCACCGGCCCCCACCCACGGTACTGTTGAGAAAAAACCTGAGCATCCTTCGCCCGCTACGCACAAAAAAACGACTGCCGCACACGGCGAAACACCGGCCCACGGTGTTCACAAAGCAGCAGACACCAAGCCCAAGGCC
>PKTV01000504.1 GCA_002868985.1 Desulfobacteraceae bacterium
AATAAATGCCCATTCTTTGACAAGAAGAAAAGAAGTGTTGAAACCTCGACTTCTGATTTTTTTCTTATGAAGAGGAATCGGCACAATTAGATTTAGATTTCCCTTATTCCAATAACGACAAAAGGCCATAAACAAAAGTACACCGAGCGGTCTGGCCAGTTGAATTTTCTCTTTATATTTCAAACAATGGACAGCAGCTATAAGCACTTTATCGTACACTCCCGCTGATCGAGCCATTCTAAATCTTTTGGGAGTATTGAGACACTCTCCACAGTCGTGATCCTCCCCTTCCCTGCTTTCAAAAACAACGCCGCATGTTGAGCATAAGGGAGATTCAACCGCCATATATGTACCAGAGCACTTCGCACATATAAATGGTGACATAAGTTCCACAAAAATTTTTGCATCCGTGACCAAACACTCTTTAACATTATCCTTTGTTAAATCAATGTCTTGAGAAAGTCCTTCTAAACCGAAAAAACCCTGTTCCCGGTTGACTAAAATCCGTAGGAACGTCTTTAGACTTCTATTTTCCTGTCCATTGTTTCGGAAAAAAGATCCGCACACCAGGCACCGTGTCGGAAAGAATGCTTGTTTCATTGCTCCTGTGACACGGAACCACATACTGCCAATCCTAAGTAAAAATCCCGGCCCAGATGACCAAGCGCTGTTCATCCCTGAGGGGGATTTGCTTTTTTGGAAGTTCATTTTAGAAAATAGATCACCGCAAATGGACCTGCCCGCCATCGTCCCGCTCTGCGGGATTCAGGCGAGGCGGGCGGGGTGGTTTCCCTTATCCTCTTTCCTCTTTTCTCTTTCCAATTTCCACCTATCTGATAACTGTCTCTGTCTGAAAGCCTCATACATCACCACCGCTCCTGCTGCAGATGCATTGAGAGAATCTAAAGGACCGGTTTGGGGAATAGAAAGCAACATATCGCAATGCTTTTTGACGAGCGGACGGACACCTTTGCCCTCTCCTCCGATGACAATGGCATTGAATTGTTTCATATCATAGGTAAATATCGATTCAGTTGAGATCTTATCCATGCCGGCAATCCACAAGCCGCGTTTCTTAAGCATCTTGATAGTGTTGACCATGTTTGTTACTCGTGAAAGACAAATATGTTCCAAAGCGCCTGCAGATGCCTTGGACACTGTCGGAATGGGCTGAGCCGATCTGTCCTTGGGAATGATGACGCCATTCACACCGACACAGAGTGCTGTCCTGATCAAAGCACCGAGGTTGCGAGGATCCATAATATTGTCAAGCAACAGTAAAAAAGGATTTGATTTACCACCCTGAAAACTGCCGAGCATTTCTGATACTTTAACAAAAGGATACGGTCCTGTTTGAACGCCAACGCCCTGGTGATGTTCACTACCTGAAATAGATTTTAGATATAAAGAGTTTGACTCTTCCACAGGTATTTTTAGGGAATCAGCGAGCGTTATGATCCCCTCAAGACGTTTTGAGATTTTTTCTTTTGTGATAAAGACTTTAAAAATATCCCTACGGCCCGCCTTGAGGGCCTCATAAACCGGATTGATGCCAAAAAGTATCTCTTTTTTCACCATGACTTTTAATGAGATGGGTTGACCCGTTCACCCGTTATGCCCGTTTGCCCGTAAAAGATATAACCGGTTAACCGGCTAACGGGCATACCGGCAAATCGATTAATCCATCATTCCACTATTCCAATTGGGACGAGCAGACTCCGCCAAAGTGGCTACGACGGCTGAAAGCCTCAAATTTTCATTGACGGTATTTTTTAAAAATAGCACTAAGCTCCTCAATTGCCTCAGAAAGTTTCTCATTAACAATAATATGACGGTACATTTTTTTTTGGGCCATTTCCGTTCTTGCATTTACAAGACGTCTTTCGATCACGGCCTTACTATCAGAACCTCGCATTTCCAGTCGTTTTCTAAGGGCGGTCATTGACGGGGGCAGAATGAAAATGGTCACACAATCAGGATAACATTTGAGGATCTGAAGTGTACCCTGAACATCGATATCAAGAAGAATATCACAGCCGGATGAGAGACTCTTTTCTATAAATTCGGCCGAAGTCCCATAATAATTTCCATACACTTCCGCCCATTCCGCCCAACGGCTTTTTTTTATACCTTTCTTGAAATCTTGTTTTGAAACGAAATGGTAATCAACGCCATCTTGCTCCTCGGCGCGTGGTTTTCTTGTTGTATACGAAATAGAATAGAGCATATCCCTAAACTGCTGAAGCACGGCTTTGGCAAGTGTTGTTTTTCCGGCTCCTGACGGTGCTGAAATGATAAAAAGATTTCCACGTTTAGGTTTCATCTCTTTCAAAATCATGATGGATTATGTTGATCCTTTAAGGGTTGTGTAACGCTGTGATATTGTCTCTGCTTGTATCGCAGAAAGTACGATATGGTTGCTGTCCATTACAATAATAGACCGGGTTCTGCGACCGTGTGTGGCATCGATCAGTCGTTTCTCATCCTTAGCCTCATCTTTAAGACGTTTCATGGGGGCTGAATTTGGGGAAACAATGGCAATCACCCGTTCCGCCGCTACTGTATTTCCAAAACCGATATTCAAGAGATTCTGATCCATGTCTGTCACCCCTATCCTGAGACCTTTGAAAAACACCCCTTTTTGCTCAATCCCGGCGTTAGACTCAAATTTTAATCCTCGAAATACTCAATGTATGCCTGCGGTTAAAATTTTCGCCTGCCTTGGTTTTGAACAAAATTGAACATTTTTCAAAGGTCTCAAAATCAAATATTAGGAATTAAAAAATGGAAA
>PKTV01000480.1 GCA_002868985.1 Desulfobacteraceae bacterium
ATAGAAATTCAGAATTTAAGGGGCGTCTCTCAAGTTCCTTTACTCCAGCCATCAGCGAGAATTCAAATTCAAACTTGATTGAAAAGAACTGTCAAATAGGATATAGAATTTATTGGAGATGGCTTGTAGGAAAGGTACAATGATTATCGAGGTAAAAAGAGACCTGTTGCAAGATATTTATATGGCATTCATAAAAAAAACACGGCATCGTTATTAATAGAAAGGCGTGCAATCATGGTATACACCCATGAAGAGCTTCTCGGCCACACCAGGCTTCCTATCTCCATAACTGAAATCATACTTTTTATTATCATTATCTATCTTCTTGTAGCTGACGGTGGGAAGTGGCGGTTGTGTCTGGGATCTTTGTTGCTGGTCTTCTGGCTTGTCCTCGTGAGCGGCAAGTTTTGGCCGGCGCCTAAATTTGAAATTCCCAAATCTCCGCTGTCAGTCAAAACCATGGTCCGGGAAGGTCCAACCCATGCCAATTTTGTCTGGAACCCTGAATACCGCGTGGGTTTCTGGTGGCACTTGTTCCCGGTTAAAAAATATCTTTTGATTTATAACCGGATTCTTGAAGAAAAGGTTTTAACACCAGCCGATTTCATACAATCCAGCCCCCTTTGTGACCGGGATTTGACATTGGTTCATAGCCGCGGCTATATGGTGCGTCTTTATCTTTTGGCACTAACCCCGATGGGTTTAATCAATGGTGAAAATCCCATCAGCTGGAATATTTTTAAAAAATTAAAGGTGGCCTGCGGAGGTACGTATCTGGCATGTAAAATCGCACTTGAGAAAGGGATGGGGATGAATTTGGGTGGAGGTTTTCATCACGCCTTTGCCAGCCACGAGGAAGGTTTTTGCCATTTGAACGATATGGCCATGGCGATTCGGAAACTTCAGGTGGAACATTACATCGACCGGGCAATGGTTATTGATTGTGACGTGCACCAGGGTAACGGCACCGCTTCCATATTTCAAGGGGACGATACGGTCTTCACTTTCAGTATCCACCAGGATGACATCTATCCCTATGAAAAAGCATATAGCAACTATGATATCAGTCTTCACGGGAGTTTGGGGGTAGACGATGAGAAGTATTTAGAACAGCTCAAGGTGCTGCCGGACCTGATAAAAAAGCATCGCCCAGACCTCGTGATTTACCTGGCCGGAGCTGATCCGTTTAAGAAGGACCGTCTGGGCGGTTTTTTGCTTACCAAACAAGGTCTGATGGATCGTGATGTCTACGTGCTGAGGCTGTGTGCCAAGTTGTCAATCCCGGTAGCGATTGTTCTGGGAGGTGGCTACGCTCCCAATATCGACGATACGGTGGAGATTCATTTGAACACCGTTCGAGTAGTAAATCGCTTGCTTAAAGAGATGCATACTCCTAATAAATAGAGCTGGATGTCGACCGGATTGAATCATCAAGATATCAATGGATTTTTCACTATAACCTTGGATCAATATGTCCGGGGCCTCCGCATTCAGGGGTATAGCAAGTAACGTTAAGAAAATCGCACTTCTCATTGCATTGTGAGCATGTGTCCGGCGGCATTGAAGCGGTGATGAGGAATCCACATTTAGAACATTTCCAGTAAGTTTGGTTGCATTTGGGACAGATATCTCCTTGGAATTTTCCATCAGCGGTATAGCCGCAGTGCGCACACGCATATTCTTCTTGTTTACTTCCCATTTTCTTAACCTCCTTTTACAATTCGCTTTCAAAAAATATAAAACTTACAATATGACCGTAATTTCTTATGCTCAAACTTGTAATGCAGCTTGCCATAAACTCAGTTTTTAAACTGGCTTAAAATGTTAAGTGCGTCCCCTAATTCCCCGTCCCCAAGATCCCGAAACGCATGAAATCATAGACGTCCCGTTTATTTCCCCAGGTAAAAAAATGTCAATAATTAATAATTAAGATTTATCCCGTTAAACGTTGTTGCTTGTATTTAACTGGGATGCGACCCCCATGTCTTTCGTGTTACCGTGCCGGAACTCCCAAGGCGGTAAAGGGGATTGGGTTCATTCCATAGGCAGGTTTACACCGACCTACCTCTCTTTATTTAGGTCGAAGATAATCATTTTCGCGCTCTTATCGAACTCGGGTGCAAAATTTCTGGTTTCATAATATTTTATATCAAAGTGATTGAGAAATGCCTCCGCCTTCATGGCACAAGACCCATCCTTCTTTTTAATAATTTTAACGGCTCCGGAATCGAGTTCGTCATACGTAAGCTCAATTCCCACCTTTTCCTCATCTGGATCAAAATGAAATATGACATGCTTAAATTTAAATACATTATACATCTTAGAAGCAGCGCGGTTGATCTTGATTTCCCCAGTTTCACAGATGCTGATTTCAGTACCTTCTTTTTTTGGGGGTCTTTCAAACTTTACAAATGCCATCGGTTGTCTCCCTTTGTATAAATTTTAATACTTTCACATTATATGTAGCATGCCAAGAAAAGAGCAACCCAATAAAATCATATTTAAAAATTCTGTTTAAAGCGTATAAAAATCGAGTTTGTTGACGGTAAAATAAGTTACTGCAAATTGTGCCATTTTAACGAGATTCAACGACAAAATGCTGACAGAGGTTAAAAGGGGATTCAGGTTTAACTTTATGAAATTATAGAAAATGAGGTGATGGGCCGTGAAGGAATCGAACCTTCAACCTACTGATTAAGAGTCAGATGCTCTGCCTTTTGTTATTCAAATATACCAGCCACATCACTCAACAATCTCAAGTACGTATCTTTTCTCAGTCTTTCCA
>PKTV01000477.1 GCA_002868985.1 Desulfobacteraceae bacterium
AAAAGTTTGTTTGTGAAACTTGAATATTGATTTTACAGGTTGTGTCGGTTGAAAAAAACAGTTCTTGACAGATATAAAACAATACAGTAAAAAAATTTAAAATTATTTGATGAGGAAGTTGGTTGATGAACAAACATTGTGTTTTTAAATTTGATAATACCTTTGGGCGCTTCTTTTTTATCTTTAGAAGCGTCCATCCGGATCGTTAACGCTTCAGGTTAAACACCCCGGATGGACCGGAACCGGTCTGTCCGGGGTTTATATTTTTAAAAAGCCCCGGGAATTGATTCTCGGGGCTTTTTTTATGAATTTGCTAAAAGGAGGAATACCATGATTCTCGTGTTGGAAAAGGAGATCGCCCAAAACCAGAAGAACAATATCCGAAGTATACTGTTCAGTGAAGGGTATATTGTTCGTGAAATGTCTGAGGCCGGACAGAATATCATCGGGGCTGTCGGCAAAGGAGATAAAAAGGCCAGTTTTTTTGAAGCGCTTCCTGGTGTCGCCAAGGTGGTATCGATTTCGACATCTTTTAAACTGGTCAGCCGGCAACTGCATACCGAAGATACCCGGGTCCGGGTGGGTAATGTGGTGGTGGGTGGAGAGCGTATCACCATTGTCGCCGGACCGTGCGCTATCGAGAGCAGGGACCAGGCTATGACCATTGCCAGGGAGGTCAAAAGATACGGAGCCGTTCTGTTTCGCGGCGGGGCGTTTAAACCCAGAACTTCTCCATATTCGTTTCAGGGCCTTGAGGAAGAGGGGCTAAAAATTCTAGCCGAAGTCCGAAAGGTTACAGGTCTTGGTGTTGTGACGGAAATTACCTCGCCGGCCCAGGCGGACATGATGATGAAGTATGTCGATGTCGTCCAGGTCGGGGCACGGAACATGCAGAACTTCGAATTGTTAAAATGTGTCGGCCGCATCGGAAAACCGGTGGTTCTTAAAAGGGGACTGTCTTCTACCATTGAGGAATGGCTGATGTCGGCGGAGTATATTCTTTCCGAGGGGAACGACAATGTCATCCTGTGTGAACGGGGAATACGAACCTTTGAACCGTATACACGTAATACCCTCGATCTTTCGGCTATTCCCGTTCTCAAGACACTCACCCATCTGCCCGTAATCATCGATCCCAGCCATGCCACCGGCATACGGGAGAAAGTCAGCCCCATGGCACGGGCTGCCATCGCTGCAGGTGCTGACGGATTGATGATAGAGGTGCATCACGATCCTGACCATGCACTTTCCGACGGTGCCCAGAGCCTTTATCCAAAACAGTTCGGCCAACTGACGCGCGACCTTTATGTGATTGCACCGGTTGTTGGAAAACAAATCGATTTTGACTATCTGGATAAAGCCAAAGCCGTCGATTATTTAAGTCGAACCAACGGTGCGGGAATTCAAAGGGCTGCCTTTTTAGGAGAAATGGGAACATTCAGTCATAAGGCCTGTACGCAGTATTTTGGGACTCAAGTGGCTGGTGTGCCGGCACCGTCATTTAAGGCGATTTTTGAGGCGGTAAAGACCGGAGAGGTCGATTTTGGTGTGGTACCGGTGGAGAATTCCCTCTCAGGGAGCATTCATGAGAACTTCGATTTTTTACTGGAATACGATTTGAAAATTATCGGTGAAATTAAGCTTCGCATCATCCACCATCTGATTGGTAATCCCGGTGCCAAGCTCGACGGCATCAAACGGGTCCTTTCTCCCCCCCTGATTTTTCAACAGTGCCGCCAGTTTCTCGAGCAGCATCCTGACTGGGAACTGGTGCCGGCGAAAGACACCGCCGCTGCGGTAAAAGAAATCAGTACAACCAAGAAACCGGGTGATGTCGCTATTGCAAGCAAAGAGGCTGCGGATATTCACGGGATGACGGTTATTGAGGAAGGTGTTGAGACCAACCCTCGAAATTTCACACGGTTTGTCATTATCGGAGCCCATCCATTGGATAAAGGACCGCGTCGCAAAACGTCTCTTATCTTTTCTACCGGGAATCAACCGGGTGCGCTTTACGAGGTTTTGAAAATATTTGCCGAAAACAGTATCAACATGGTGAAACTGGAGTCGCGGCCCATTCATGGAAAACCCTGGGAGTACATGTTTTATGTCGATATCGAGACGGATTCCGAGTCGGAAACCTTTAAACCGGTGCTCGATCTGTTGAATGAAAAAACCGATTATTTTAAAATTCTGGGAAGTTATTAAAACAGGATCATCTCCAATTGAGTGGGTGTGAACCCAAAGGGTACCCCGGTTAAATGGTCTACGAATTTAACAGGGCCCCGATAGCGGGATCTACGTTTCACTCCGACAGGCAAGGGGTCAAGGCTTGCCTGCCTCGGGCCCTCATCGCCAACTAAATTAGAGAAGAACCTTGAAACCCTGAGTGATTGTAAAAAAATAGGGAATATATTTTTTGAATACGATGTTGACAATTAAAAGACCGATGGTTAAAATTTTAATTAACTTTTTGATAATTAACTTTTTTCATAAATCATCGACGAAAGGAGATAGGCATGTTACGAAAAGCGACATATAAACTGCGAGTTACCCGGAGGGAATCCCTTCATGTTCATGATGAGTTCGACCACCAGCTTATGCTTGTTGAATTGGAAGGTACACCGCTTCATTATGAAGTTGGTGTTGCCGGTGAATTTGTTTCCCGCCGAAGTGTCAACTTTCATGACCGCACTGCCGGCAGCGGCCATATGCAGGGGTATGCCGTAACCAATTTCCAGTATGGCTCGGTCTACAGCAAGTTTGAAGGGCATCGTGACGGAA
>PKTV01000062.1 GCA_002868985.1 Desulfobacteraceae bacterium
TACCACAAATTAATTTAACTTTAATTGATCGTAAAAATAATAAGCCGGCAAAAAGATTCATTTTTAAGATCAGTTTCATATAAAGTGAAAAGGGATATTGGGTCGACACCACTATTGCCCCAATATCCCTTACAGGGGTGGAACCCTTTAAGTGTAATGCTGCCATGAAAAAAAAGGTATTCATTTTCTTGCTATGTTCGATCATCTTGTCCGGATGCGCGCTGCAAAGGGATGTCATGACGTTAGATGATCGACTGGCTCAATCAGAACAACGCTATACGGAAGCAGAACTAAAAAATAAAAAACTCGAAGCAACATTAGAGGAATACCGTAATGCTCGTGAGCAGTATGACAAAGATCTTAGAAGCAAAACTGCAGGCCAAAATGCAACTATCGATCAACTCCAGGAAGAAATCAGGATATTAAAAGGAAAACTTGAAGAGACAGATTATTTATTGAAACAGAAAATAAACGCATTTGCAGAATTATCCGAAAAAAGCGAGATTAAACTAACGAGCATTGATAAGACCACAAGTTTAAATAAAGACCGTATCGAACGTCTGGAGCAGTATCTGAATTTTGAATCAGGAGCATCTATTCAAAAAAGGAAGCCGGCTTCAAAGAAAACATCTGCAAAACAAGTCAAACATAAACTTTCAGAAAATGATTTATACAGATCTGCAAAACAGGCATATGATAAAGGTGATTTTAACACCGCCCGAGAAGGATTCCAAAAATTACTAAAAGAATTTCCCAAGTCAGGAAACGCCGACAACGCCCAGTTTTGGATCGGTGAAATTTACTATCGCGAAAAATGGTATGAAAAATCGATCCTTGAATATCAGAAGGTCATCGAAAAATACCCAAAAGGAAATAAAGTGACGGCTTCACTTTTAAAGCAGGGTTTTGCCTTTTTTAATTTGGGAGATAAATCAAATGCGCGTCTGATTTTATCAGAACTTATTAAAAAATATCCAAAATCAAATGAGGCAAAAATTGCCGAACGCAAATTAAAAGGAATTAAACCTTGACGGGGTTTTGCTTGATGCCAGATGCTGGATTCAGGATACATGATACAAAAATTGGGGACCGTATCCCTCTCTTGATACCCGGCACTTTTTATCAAGAAAAGAGCATGGAATGATAAAAGTTATCGGTGTTGATCCAGGCCTATCCGCAACAGGTGTTGGAATTGTCAGAGGAAGAGGGATCAAAATTGATGGCTTCTCTTTCGGTAGTATTCATACCTCAAAAAATCTTCCTTTACCGAACCGCCTTGATCAAATCTTTTCAAATCTTCTTACGATTTTAAAGGACGAAAAACCTGATCTTATGGTTGTGGAAGATGTATTTTCCGTTGAAAAATTTCCGAATGCCGGAATTTCATTAGGAAAGGTTACCGGTGTTATCCTCCTTGCTGGATGCCGGACGGAGGTGCCTGTCATCGAAGTTTCCGTTCGTGAATCCAAACAGGTATTGACCGGAAACGGCAATGCAACTAAAATGCAGCTTGAAAAAACCGTTAGAAGCTTATTAAACCTGACAACGCCTATCCGTCCTTACCATGCTTCTGATGCATTGGGGTTGGCGCTTTTGGGATTATTCCGTTACAGTGATCGCTCCGCGAAAAGAACACCGTACAAAAGGGAAAAAACAAAGTGCAATGATCGGTTATCTTGAAGGAAAACTTTTAAGAAAGGGGAATGATCGGATACTTGTTTTGGCAAATCAGGTTGGATATGAAGTTTTGCTCCCTGCATTTGTAATGAACACATTTAAGGCAAAGTCTGTGGGCGACCCGGTCTCCATATATATTTATCACCAGCAAACCGAACGGCAACCGAAGCCGGTTCTGATCGGTTTTAATCTTGAAGTCGAAAAGGAATTTTTTCAATATTTCATTTCTGTTGAAGCCATCGGTGCCTTGAAGGCCGTTAAAGCTTTAGATATTCCTGTTCGTGATATCGCAAGAGCCATCGAATCGAAAAATGTTCAAACGCTTAAACAGTTAAAAGGTATCGGCGATCGTACAGCGCGCAAGATTATTGCCACTCTTGAAGGGAAGATGGACAAATTTGCGCTCATTCGAAAGTCCCAAAAGGAAGAGATTCCCATCGTCGAGGATTTGTCCCAACAGGTTCTGGATGTTCTTGTAGATCAGTTGGGTTACAAGATAAAAGAAGCAAAACAGATGATCACCGATGCTATGAAACGGAACAGCAATATATCAACCCCGGAAGAGCTCTTTGAAGAAGTATACCGTGAGGAAGATGCTAGAAAATGACGGATGACATACTCACACATTCTTCCGACAAACAGGGTATTCTCACAGGATCCTGCCTACCGATGGATCAAGAGCCGGAAATCCTGTCTTTAAGACCTGAACAATTTGCAGATTATGTCGGCCAAACTGAAGTTGTAGAAGCGCTTAAAATTGCAATTGAAGCAGCGTTACAACGCGAGGAGCCGGTTGATCATATCCTCTTTCATGGACCACCCGGTCTTGGGAAAACCACATTGGCACACATTATCGCAAATGAAATGGGGGGTAATCTTACATCAACGTCCGGCCCTTCCCTTGAAAAAGTTGGAGATCTCATCGGTATCCTGACCCATTTAGAAGACAGGGACATCCTGTTCATCGACGAAATTCACAGATCACCCAAGATTGTAGAAGAATTTTTATACCCTGCCATGGAAGACTTTGCCGTGGACTTTGTATTTGACAAGGGGATGCATGCCCGCAGTCACAGGTACCGTTTGAATCGCTTTACACTGGTTGGTGCGACCACCCGGGTGGGACTTTTATCTGCACCTTTACGCGACCGGTTCGGTATCTTCAGAAGTCTTGACTTTTACAATGAAGCGGATTTGGCAAAAATCATCCGACGTTCGGCTGCTCTGCTGAACGTCACGGTGGATGATGAAGGAGCAAACGAGCTTTCAAGTCGATCCAGAGGGACGCCACGTATTGTAAACCGCCTTCTTAAACGTGTTAGGGATTATTCACAGGTTCGGGCAGATGGAATCATTACAAAAAAAACCGTTGAAGCGGCGCTGGTTTTAGAAGGTGTCGATGATAAAGGGTTAACCGATCTTGACCGTAAATATTTGAAAACAATCATTGAATTTTATAAAGGCGGTCCTGTGGGAATTGAAGCCATCGCAGCGACCCTCCAGGAAGAAACGGATACGCTGGTGGATGTCATAGAACCTTATCTTTTAAAAATCGGGCTTGTCACAAGAACATCTTCAGGAAGAAAGGCTTCGGAAGCGGCGTACAAGCACCTCGGATTCAGCTTTCAAAAAAGAATGTTTCAATAATGGATTCTTACGAAGCCGTCACCACGAATTTAGGGGCTTCGCCTCAATTGGAATGATGGAGCAATGAAATGATGGGTTAGAAGGATTTTTTACAATTTAATAGGTTATTTCACCTCTTATTCCCAATACTCCAGCATTCCAACATTCCATTCTTCCATACGAGTGACATAAACTAAGGTTCCATTAAATGACTCGTAATTTCATTAGATTGTAGAATTCTCTATACGTTATGTCGATTATTACACTCCTTACAGACTTTGGCACTGAAGATGTCTATGTCGGTGTCATGAAAGGTGCAATCCTTTCAATAAATTCTTCTGCCGTAGTTGTTGATGTCTGTCATTATATCGATCCACAGGATTTGGTCGAAGCTGCCTATCTCATCAAATCTTCATACAGATATTTTCCCAAAGGCACGGTACATATCGTTGTTGTAGATCCAGGGGTTGGCGGGAACCGTTCAATCGTTGCCGTTGAATTGTCGGGTCATATTTTCCTTGCACCTGATAATGGTGTTTTAACCCTTCTAATGGATGAAGGAGCGGTTGACGCGATTGTTCGCGTCGAGAATACCCGTTACTTCTTAAATTCCATAAGCCAGACCTTTCATGGACGGGATATTTTTGCGCCTGTTGGTTCCCACATATCCAAAGGTGTTCCCATTGAAAAATTAGGCCCGCACCTGGGCATACAAGATCTTATCCGTCTGAGTATCCCTAAACCATATATTTCTAATAACGATGAACTGATAGGGACGATTATATCCATTGATCGATTTGGGAACTGTATTTCGAATATTAATAAAAATTGTCTCCATAAATTTGTTAAGAACGGCACTGAAAAAAAACTTGGAATCAAAACAGGTGAAATTGTAATTAAAAGTTTATCCCGCAGCTATACAGACGTAGAATCGGGGTATCCTCTTGCTATTATTGGGAGCTTTGGATACCTTGAAATTGCAATTAATTGTGACAATGCCAGCTATCAGTTAAACATTGAAAAGGGAGACACCATTACTTTGAAATGAACCCTATAGTTGCATAAATAACATGACAAAATGGGTTTAAAAGCAATAATTACAAGCTATTCAACCTTTTTTAGCTGTTCTGCTGGAATGAACTTCAGATGGCATCCTGAAATCAGTGAAAAGCAGCCATGTTATTTACCCTGCGGGAAAGCCGATGGCACCGCATCTCCAGCGTTGTCAAGGGCTTGCAGTAAATTACTACAGCTGCACCCTTGATGCCTTGGATCTGCAGCACCCTCGACTTTTGCATCGTTAGGGTGAACTGTTTCAGGAGATAAATAGTGAAAAAAATGTCGGAGGATCTTTCCATCATTGATAAAGATTTAACTATAGATGGCACAGTCTCATCCACTGGAAGGCTTATCGTCAAGGGTATTTTGAAAGGTACGGTTATTGGAAAAAATGTTGTCATTGCCGAAGAAGGATCTGTTTATGCGAATGTGAAGGTTGCAAGCATGACCATCGGCGGAACCTTTGAAGGGGAAATCAGAGCTTTGAAAAAATTGATCCTATTATCAACCGGAAAATGCACCGGTAAAGTTGTCTGTAAGGATTTGGTGATCGAAACCGGTGCAATTTTGAACGCC
Source organism: Desulfobacteraceae bacterium (assembly GCA_002868985.1). Taxonomy (GTDB): domain Bacteria; phylum Desulfobacterota; class Desulfobacteria; order Desulfobacterales; family UBA11574; genus UBA11574. The sequence goes on from PKTV01000062.1 coordinate 4,939, forward strand.
CAGGTAACTTGTCTCTCTGGTAAAGATAATGCTATAGACATCCAAAACAAAAAGACGATATTGTAAATTGATATTGATTGGACATTATAATGCTTAAAAAAATTATTTCCGGCGGGCAGACCGGTGCTGACCAGGCTGCTCTTGATGTTGCCATTAAGCTTGGAATTCCATATGGTGGATGGATACCCAAGGGGCGGATAACAGAAAAGGGCGTTTTAGATCGTAAATATAAGCTCAAAGAGATGGAAAGCACCAACTATAATAAGCGGACCGAACAAAATGTCATAGATTCTGACGGCACCTTGATTATATCCCGCGACAGGCTCACCGGCGGATCAGATTATACCCGTGAAATGGCTCTTTTACATCATCGACCTTGGCTTCACATCGATCTGAACAAAACCGGTGCCTTTCAAGCTGCTGGAAAGATCAAATCATGGATCACCGAAAATGAAATTGAGATTTTGAATGTAGCGGGACCCAGAGCGAGCAAAGATCCGACTATATATCAGGCTACAGTCGACATTATAGAAACTGTTTTTTATCTGGATCTTATCGATGACACCATACCCGCCTCTTTTACCGCTACCCCAAAGCGTCGCGCTAAAATGGGAAAAAAAATCCTGCCTCAAACCGTTGAAGAGGCTACGGATAAACTTCTATCAAAACTATCGCTGAGAGATAAAACCATGATTGCTAATATTCCCAAAGACAATGTGATGGACCTTTATCACTCGCTTGAGGAATATATGCAAAACGAAGTCAGTTTGTGGCTCACAAATGAATCGTTGTTAAAATCATGTCGTTCGATATCCGGTGATAAACATTTGAGTGAATATGATGCGACGTTGGTCATCGTTAAATTATTATGGGAAAAGCTTCAAAACACCAATGTACTGAAAATTGTAAGGTAGTTATTTTTTCGTATTCCAATATGACTAAGGACATGTATTCGTAAATACGGTTACGTATTTATAAATAGAGCACTCAGGTATATGAATTATGCCCCATATTATTTTTGTATGTACCGGCAACATTTGCCGGAGCCCCATGGCCGAAGGTTTTATGATGCACAAATGCAAGGAAACGGGCCGTCATGATCTGACGGTTTCATCCATGGGAATTCACGGACTAAATGATTATCCGGCGACCGAGTATGCCCAAAAAGTCTGTGAAAAAGACGGCTTCGACATCTCATCTCACAAGGCACGTTATCTGGTAGGAGATGAGCTGCAAAAAGCCGATCTTATTTTATGCATGTAACCTGTTCACAAAAAATTCGTGCAGACCTTTTTCCCTTGGCTTCATAAAAAAGTCTTTCTTCTTGGGGCCTGGCCTGGAAAACAAACTCGAAAAAGTGCCATCAAAGATCCCATGGGCGGTTCGTACGAAAAATATCAAGGGGTGTTCAACCTTATCAAAACCCACATTGAACGCATCTTTCCCCTGCTGTAGACGAGACGCTCCGGCTAATTCTCAAAAAAATGTCCCCTTTCAGAAAATACAACAGCGCAGGTGAGTTTTTGAATGAACTGTAGTTGCTCACGGGGTGTGCTTCTCCGTGTAACGATATTGGCAAAATGGCTTCGTCATTTCAATGACTTAATCTATTCCGGTTTTTCCTTTTTGCTAAAAACACGAATTGATCTGTCTCTGCCCTTTTGAGCCTGAATTTTTGCTGTTAAGCTATTCTCCCATGGCAACAAAACTTCAGGATCCGTGACGGTGACGACCGGACAGTTGGATCTATAACTGGTGCGTTCCACAACGCTCCCGGCATACCATTTTCCATTTTTTTCCTTGGTATGGGAACCCATCATAATCAGGTCGGCATCTTTTTTTTCAACACATTTCAAAATTTCAAGATGCGGCAGAGTACCTCCCCAAACATTATATTCATAATCTATTTCTTCAAGGAACTCATGGCAAAATTCTTTGAGCCTTTTCTTCGCCGAGTCGATATCGGCCTCATAATCAGCCGTGGAGTATTTGGGAAGCGGAGGAACAGGTATCATATGAAACGGAAAAAGTTTTGAATTGTACTTTTTGGCAAACTTTACTGCAAAACACAATGCACATTCGCAGGATCTTGAGAAGTCGATACTCACCATAATTTTTTTAAATGCCAGCGGTTTTTTGGGGACTGTTGGATTAACAATCATTACCGGACAATTCTCGTGCATAATAACGCCTTCTACAGTACTCCCGATCTTTCCAACCATTCTGACCACTTTTTTTTCTTCAGCTCTTGTGGAATGGGGACCCAGCACAATCAGGTCTGTACTTTTTTCCCTCGACCATCTCAAAATTTCCTCCCATGGAAAACCGGGTACAACCTTGATTTCATATTTAAGAGATGATTGAAGCGTATCTTTATAGATCTTCTCTATTTGTGTTTTTACACCTTTTTCGTAATCTATCGTCGTAATGATATCTTCACCTGTTCTAAAGTGTTTGATAAGATGACGATTCTCCGTAGAAGCAGATTCCAGAACGTGAAGGATGTATAATTTTGCATTGTTTCGTTCGGCGATTTTCGCAGCCGTTAAAACCGGTGTATCCATTCCGGTTAAAACGTCTGATGCCGCCAATATTCTTTTAAACATCTTTTCTCCTTTCCGGCCGGAAGTTGGAAGGACGGGATTTTAAAGACGCAAGATAATAGTCCTTGGCCAAAAGTTGCTCCATACACTCTTCCAGTGGCTTTTCAGTATCAACACGAATATGCATCTTTTCACCCAATTCATTCAAAGGCTCAAATCGCTTCTTGAAATCTTCATAATGGTGGTACCGAGCGTCTGAAACCGGATATCCGCCCTCCCGCTTTAATAGGCGTTCTTTAATAACATCTTCTTTTAATACACATTCAACAAAGACAATGTTCACTTCATTGTCTTTAGCCATACGTATGGCTTCAGAGCGATCATGTTGTTTACTATATGTTGCGTCTAAAATAACGGATCTCCCCTGTTCAATTTCTTCCTGGGCCGAGAGAAGAAGCCTCCCATACGTAAGACCACTGGCACCCTTTGAATAAATGCCGGTTTCAAACGACATGTCCGATATATCATCAGGTTTTAGACCATACAATTCTTTCCGAATCACATCGGATTGAAATGCGTTGATTCTAAAAACCCTGGAAAGTTCTCTTGAAATCGTGCTCTTACCCGAACCCGGCATTCCGCACACTATCCAGACCGTAGGACGTGTGAACTTCACTGCGTATCGGTAGGCAAAATCTAAATATTTATTGGTTTCTTTAAGAAGCTTCGCTTTATCTTTCTTGCCCAGATCATCTTCCTGAAGACGGATGCAATTTACCTTGCACCGGACTAAAGCCCGGTAGCATTTGTAAAAATCGATAAGAACGAAAACATCCGGATCTTCCGTATGTTTCGCATAGTCATCGAGCAGATCATTGGCAATCTGTGGAAAACCCTCGTAATCGAGATCCATTGCCAAAAACGCCAGATCTGATGTAACATCCTGAAACCTGAAACGTTCATTAAATTCGATACAGTCAATGATCTGAATCCCTTCATCGGTAAAATAGATATGTCCGGTTCTCAGGTCACCATGGCAGTCTCGAATTTTTTTAGTTTTGATCCTATTGTCAAAGAGTTCTTTTTTTCTGTGCAAGAAGGAGAGCGTGGCGGATCGGACAATCTGAAATATTCGTTCATCAAGAATTTCTCCGGCGAACATTATCGTTTGTCTAAAATTTTCCTCACAATTTGCCAGAATGATTTCCCAGGCCCCGGAGCAGTGAATATGCTCAACGGATGGACCTTGATTATAAAACTTAGCAAGAATTACAGCAAGTTGCTTAATAAAACCTCTGTTAATCTTTTTTCTTTTCAACAGATGAACCATGGAACGGTCCGCAGGAAGTTGTCGCATTTTAACAGCATATTCAACGGGAACGCCCGACCCATTCAGATGATATTTGCCGTCTTTAAAGGTGATTTCAACAACACCAAGATAGACGTTGTGAGACAGGCGTTTATTCAGGACAACTTCCTGGTGGCAGTAATAATAACGCTTTTCCAAAGTGGTGAAATCGAGAAAATCGAGGTTGACCGGTTTTTTAATTTTATAGACATAATTGCCTGTAAGAAAGACATGAGAAATATGCGTTTCTCGCTGCCCTATGCGACTTACGGGGTGAGGATAGAATTCCGGCCTGCGCATTACCTCAAAAATTTGGTCTTGATGATTCATTTTCATTAAGGAGCATAAACAAAGCGAGGCTTAGGATACCATCACCCTTCGCTCAATTGGGTTCTTAATTATCCATTTTGATTGCGATATTCATGCCAGATTTTAAAAATACAAAGACTGTAGACAACTTTCAGATAAAACTGAATTATTAGGAGGAAAAAGATCAAATTGTATGAATCTACAGCATATATGATGTCAGAATATTTTACAAATTGTAAAGACGAAATAATAATACTCCGTTTAAAAGAAAGCCTTCTTTTTCGTGCATCCGATTTAAGTGCCAGAAATAAGGTGCCAGATTATCTTGACCCAGTTTAAAGAACAGATTATATTAAGGCCGTTTTTATCATTAGCTCTTTAGAGGCTATGGGAATAAAAGTCGCTCATTATTAGACCCGATTTCTAATGAAAAACATCAAACAGAAAGGCAAAATAATGAAACGTCCGGGTTCAGTATGTTTTTTGAATTATGGTTTTAACCCATTTTTTAAAGCGTATAAATCGTGAAAAGCAGAATGACCGCAGAATCTTTCAGAAACCTGTGCCTTTTTCATACTCTTGACGGGCTTCGGGATGGTCTTACCCACTTTTCGGGGTCGAGTCGGGCAGCGCTCATTTATGCCATCAAGCCTGACGACCCGATTCGCGTCTACGATCCACAGAATCTGCTACAGGGCCATGAACCCATATTAAAAGAACTTTATCTACAATCGAATCAATGGCGCAATGATGTTGCGGAAAAAATCCTTCAAAAGATGCTCTCAGGACATATCCACGCCCAAAAGAACCTTCAACTCGCGGGGTTGATCTCCTACGGCGGCCGATCACGTTCTATTTTCTACCAGATGTGGTTTACGGAGCATCACCCCGACATGTGCTCCATCGGGCCCACTGAATGCTGGCTGGAACATGCTGTCTGGCTCCTTTCTCATGATTTTGCCACGGAGGAGTCCTTATATACAAGAACTTCCGGCAATGTACTTCGGGAATATGCAACTCATGCGGTTCGGGATTATATTATAGATCAAATTAACATCATGCTGGGCTGGGATACTCAGGTGCGAGTATATCCTATTCTGGACGCCGTACTAGGTATTTCCAAGACCCGTGAAGAAAAGGCCTGGCCTCTGGGTGAACTGTCGTTTGTTGAACCGAACGCCATTTTAGAAATGCAATTTTTAGCCCGGTTTCCTCTTTTGGAACAGCCGAACCTAAATAATTTCAAGCATGTTCGCAAGCTCCTCCAGAGTGTTGAGAATTCGGAACGCAAACTGATATCTGACGGTAAAACCATCGTCGGAATTTCTGCCGACACCGAGGAAACGTTTTGCATCACCGCTGATTTCAGAGGTGAATACGGTTTTTTGGGCATAAACGGTAATCTGGTGTGCAGTTTTGCAAATGGCAGTTTTCATTCGACGACACGCCAGGCCAATCTGGTGGAGGTGGAAGAGGCGTTGCTTGAATCGAATCTCGATTTTGCCACCAGTCATGAACTTTTTCAGATTATCACCCGGATTGTACATACGGCCGAAAGAGAAAAGTATGGCTGCACTCTGGTTATTGACTTTAATGATGCGCCCATCAAAATTGCGGGGCAGACATCGGAACAAACACTGGATCTCAGAAAAGAGCATTTTCTAAGGCTCACGGAATCCTTGGCAAAGCTGGACGGGGCGATCCATATCGGTGCGGATCTGAAACTTCATGGGTTCGCCTGTCTCTTAGACGGTCTCGCCGTCCCGGGCGAGGATCGGGCCCGGGGTGCGCGGTTCAACTCGGCACTGAGGTTCACCGCCATACATACGAATCTTATCATCGTGGTCGTCTCCTCAGACCGCCCGATTTCGGTCATTAAAGAAGGCGTTGAATTGAACGCCCAATGCGAATGGAAGCCCGTCCCGGGATGTATCGAACCGCCGCTAACACTTGAGCGCTTTATAGAATAAGCATTTTCAAGACCAAATACTTTTTAACCACAGAATTAGAAAGATACGCTATGCAAATACAATCAAAGCTGCCGGATGTCGGTGTCACCATTTTCACGATCATGTCCAAACTGGCAAATGACCATAATGCCATAAATCTTTCCCAGGGTTTTCCGGATTTCGATGTTCACCCCGATCTCTTGGCCCTGGTCGACAAATTTATGCGCTCCGGACACAATCAGTACGCCCCCATGCAGGGCGTACAAGCCTTGCGGGAACGAATTGCTGAAAAAGTCCGGGATCTGTACCATGCCGACTATGATCCTGAATCTGAAATTACCCTTACATCCGGTGCAACAGAGGCATTGTTTGCAGCCATTAGCGCCGTTGTTCACCGCGGAGATGAAGTAATCATTCTTGAACCGGCCTTTGACTCCTATGTGCCGGTCATTAAACTCAATGGCGGCATTCCCGTATATGTCGAATACAAATTCCCGGATTACAGAATAGACTGGAATGATGTCAGAAAAGTTCTGTCTTCTAAAACCAGACTTATCATACTGAATTCACCTAACAATCCAACAGGCGCCGTATTTACGGATACCGACATATCTGAACTTAAAACCATTTTACAGGATACGGATGTGCTGATTTTGAGTGATGAAGTTTACGAGCATATTATTTTTGACGGCCTAAGACATGAAAGCGTTTCCCGGCATCCCGAGCTTGTTGAAAGGAGCTTTGTGATCAGTTCCTTTGGAAAAACCTACCACACCACCGGCTGGAAAATCGGATACTGCCTGGCACCGGTGCCGTTGTCTAAAGAATTTCAAAGGGTGCATCAGTTTTTAACCTTTGCATCCAATACGCCGATTCAGTATGCTTATGCCCAATTCATGAAAAACAAGGATATTTATTTGAACCTTTCGGCATTTTACCAGCAAAAAAGAGATAAATTTCTATCGCTCATTAAAAATTCGCGGTTTAAAGCCTTGCCCTGCCGAGGCACTTACTTTCAAATGCTGGATTATTCCGCAATTTCCGATGAATCCGATGTCGCATTCTCAAAAAGACTAACCATAGAGAATGGTGTGGCGTCGATTCCACCTTCTGTTTTTTACCATGGTCAAGTTGATCATAAAGTCCTTCGATTCTGTTTTGCCAAAAAAGATGAGACGCTTGAAAAAGCTGCGGAGAGATTATGCAAGATTTAAAAGTTACACTGATTCAAAGCGAACTGGCCTGGGAAGATATTGATTCGAATCTGGCCGGGTTTAATTCCAGAATAGACGCTATTGAGGAGGATACCCATCTCATCGTACTGCCGGAGATGTTTTCCACCGGCTTTACCATGAATGCCCCTGCCCTGGCCCAGGATATGAAAAGTTCTGCGGTCAAATGGATCAAAGAAAAGTCAGCAGAAAAGAACGTCGATATGGTCGGAAGTATCATCGCCGATGACAACGGCAAATTTTTCAACCGGTTGCTTTGGGCCAAACCCAACGGTGAAATCTTCACCTATGACAAAAAACACCTCTTTCGGATGGCGGGAGAAGAAAAAATATACAGCGCCGGAACTAAAAATATTACGGTGGAGCTGAACGGCTGGAAGATCAGACCCTTTATTTGTTACGACCTTCGTTTTCCGGTCTGGACACGAAATATTGCAAACCAGTTTGATGCAGCCATATTTATCGCCAACTGGCCTGAAAGACGCTCAGCGCACTGGAAAGCCCTCTTGCTGGCCAGAGCCATTGAAAATCAGTGTTACGTGATCGGCGTCAACCGTGTCGGTACAGACGGAAACGGCCTGACTTACAGCGGCGATTCTTCCATCATCGATCCATGGGGAACCATCATTTTTCAAAAGAGCAACCAAACGTGCATATACACGGCAGATCTATCTTATGATGTTCTTAAAACATCCAGGAAAGACTTTCCGGTCTGGATGGATGCGGATAATGATATCATCCGCTCACCTTAATTCCCATTCAATTTGATCAAAGATGTCCTCAATCTGATACAGCGTCTTGTCGGCTTTGGCCAAGTCCCAATCTCCAATATATGCTTCAACTTCCGTGTAAAGCTTATGGAGTCCGTCTGTGTGCTTAAGTAAAATCTTTCTAAAAGGCGGATTCCCCTCCAATTCGTATAGGAGTTTGTCCAATTTTCCAACGATGTCAAAGAGAGATGGTCCCTCCTCAACCCATGCCTCATGAATATAACTCAGGCCCTGGGCAATCTTGGGATAATCCGCTTTCATGTCCTTTTTGTAATACGGACGAACCTGGACGGTAAGTTGCATATGTTTGCTCATGTGCGTCGCTCTCCTTTCTGTCTTAGACAAAAAATCGCTCAATTCAGGTTTAACTTAATCAAAGGAAATTATTTGTTCCGTCAATAGGATTATACGAACTAATCTCATTTATTATCAATAAAAATAAGTTGGCGACCTCCCGGGGGATTCAATGTTGACACACAAATCTTGCTTTCCTATAATTTTAAACACTATCCTATCAAAAGTGCGTTTTAATCAACGATAACGGACAATCTTTTAGTGGAGGGTGATCAATGAAAAATAACTACGAGAAGCTCGGCGCCTTTTATCTCGGCAAGGAATATGACCTGACTTCCCGAACGCTTAAAGAAGATCTGATCCTCTATGACTCCAAAGACCTTAATACGCATGCGGTCATCATCGGCATGACCGGCAGCGGAAAAACCGGATTGGGAATCGGCATTTTGGAAGAGGCCTTGATCGACAATATTCCCATTATTGCCATCGACCCCAAAGGAGATCTGCCAAACCTGCTGTTGAACTTTCCGGATCTTAGTCCTGAAGATTTCCGACCCTGGGTAAACGCCCAGGATGCCCTGAATAAGGGTCTTACCACAGATCAATTCGCAGCAAATCAGGCTGAAACCTGGCGAAAAGGCCTCGCCGACTGGGGTCAAGAACCCGATCGCATCGCCCGCCTGAAGGCCGCCGTCGATTTTGCCGTTTACACTCCGGGAAGCCATGCAGGGCTTCCGGTGAGCGTTCTAAGATCCTTTTCACCCCCTCCCCCTGCGACTCTTGGAGACACCGACCTGCTTCGTGAACGGATCCAAACAACGGCCACAAGCCTTCTCGGGCTTTTGGGCATTGAAGCCGATCCCATTATCAGCCGGGAACACATCTTGCTGTCCAACATTCTTGAAACGGTTTGGTCAGAAGCCAAGAGTCTCGATTTAGCCGGACTGATCCATACGATACAGGCACCGCCTTTTGAACGTATTGGGGTGATGGATCTGGAATCGTTCTATCCTGCAAAGGAACGTTTTTCCCTGGCCATGCGGTTGAACAACCTTCTCGCGTCGCCGGGTTTTGAATCCTGGCTTGAAGGCGATCCACTCAATATCGGACAGATGCTCTACACCGCGCAAGGCAAACCCAGGGCTTCCATTTTCACTATTAGCCATCTTTCCGATCCCGAACGAATGTTTTTCGTTTCCATGCTGCTCAACGAGATTTTAGGATGGATGCGTACGCAGCCCGGTACGTCCAGCTTGCGTGCCATTTTGTATATGGATGAAATTTTTGGATATTTTCCTCCGGTGGGCAATCCGCCGTCCAAAACGCCCCTTTTGACACTGCTAAAGCAGGCACGAGCCTTTGGATTGGGCGTTGTACTGTCTACCCAAAATCCGGTTGACTTAGACTATAAAGGACTTGCCAATACCGGTACATGGTTCATCGGTCGTCTCCAGACCGAACGTGACAAGGGACGCGTTCTTGAGGGCCTTGAAGGCGCTGCTGCGGGTAGCGGATTCGATCGCAACCGAATGGAAGAGATTCTGGCCGGCTTGGGAAAGCGGGTATTTCTTTTGCACAACGTGCACGAGACTGAACCTGTGATTTTCCAAACCCGCTGGGCACTTTCCTATTTGCGGGGACCCATGTCCAGGAAACAAATCAAGGTCCTTATGGCCCATAGAAAAAGCCTGATGACGACCGGCGCCAAAGTATCTGCCTTCCCTTCAGCTGCGGATCCTTTAGAACCTTCTCTGCCTGTCCGGACGGCAGAAAGACCGCCGGCAGTGCCCCCGGGGATCGACACATTTTATCTGGCCCCATCCGGTGCCGGCCATGGCGTGGTATACTCCCCTGCTGTGGTCGGCCGCATGGACGTTCACTATTCTAACGCCAAGTATAAGATAGGTACCACCGAAACACTGGCGCTTGCGGCACAGTTGGAAGAAGGCCCTGTTGCTCTGGACTGGGACAGCGCCGTAGAGTTCGACCCAATAGCCTTTGAGGCCACGCCGATGACAGGTGGGGAATATGCCGATCTGCCGACAGCCGCACAAAACGTGTCCAACTATCGCAAATGGAACAAGGATCTGTTACGCTGGGTTCGCCAAAACCGGCCTATAGTGCTTTTGCGTTCCAAGAGTTTTGGTATGGTTAGCCAATTGGGTGAATCCGAAGGTGAGTTTCGCTTGCAGTTGGCACAGGTGATGCGTGAAAAGCGTGATCTGGGAGTTGAGAAGCTTCGCAAAAAATACGATAAGCGATTCACCACCCTAAAAGATCGTCTAATGCGCGCCGAACAGGCTATAGCCAGAGAAGACGAACAGGCCAAATCCAGCAAAATGCAAACCGCGATATCCTTTGGCACCGCCATCCTTGGCGCTTTTTTAGGCCGTAAAGCCGTGAGTGCCACATCCGCCTCACGGGTTGGAACTGCCATGAGATCCGCCAGCCGTGTTCAAAAAGAAAAAATGGACGTGGCCAGAGCCCAAGAAAGGGCTGAAGCGGTCCGCCTGCAATTATCTGAACTCGACGAGCGCCTGCAAGAGGACATTGATGCCATAGAGTTCTCCATGGATGCTGAAGCCGAAGAACTTGAGAAAATCAGCGTAAAGCCCAAGAGTAGGGATATTACTTTAGAAATTTTCGGACTGGCCTGGATGCCTTTTAGAAAGAATGCGGGCGGCGGACTGAGCCCTGACTGGGGATAGTCAATATTTTCAATAAATTAAGTGGCAGATTGCATTTACTTCTTGGAATCCCGAGATTCGGAAAAGCCCACTTCCGGTAGTTCCCGCTGGGTTGCCAGGTCCAACGCAAAATAGTTTTGTTTTTCAAATCCGAATTTTCCGGCGATAAATTTGGCAGGAAAGGATTCGATAAGTGTGTTGAATCTGCCCACGTAACTATTATATCGATTTCTGGCCTTTTGGATATCCTCCTCAATTTCGCTCAGGCTATTTTGCAGATCAAGAAAATTCTCACTGGCTTTAAGATCCGGATACGCTTCAGCCAGAGCCAGAAGTCCACGAAGAGATTTGGAAATCTGACTTTCCTCTTCAAAACGATTCGAAATACCGGTTGAACCGTCCAAATAATCGTTTTTATTTTGAAAAATTTTGGCTTCGTGTTCCTCATACCTTTCGATTGCGCGAATCAAATTAGGAATCAAGTTAAAGCGGCGCTTCAACGCAACATCAATACCGCTCCATGCTTCCTCAATCCTGTTTTTGTACTTGATAAACCGGTTATAGGCGTTGATGAACCAGGCAATTGATGCCACAAGAATAAAAATAACGAGCATAATTATCGGTTGCATGACACCCCCTTTCTTAGCACAAGAGCATAATTGGTTGATCCCTCGGGAAGTTTTTATTATAGATCCTTGAGTATTAGCGGATTGGAGCGACTATTTAGAAAAATTCCCCGACCCCTCAATTAGTTTGCCTTGAGCCCTAAAAACCGTTGACCGGTATTCGAGGGTGGATGATCAGCCAATCCTTAACACGATGGGACACACCATATCCTGCTTTAAAAATTATTGTTTGATATCGGCAATAAACTTATTGGATGTTTTAATGGCCTCATTCATATTTTTGATTAAACCGTCAATTTCTCCTTTTAATGTGGAAAACTCCGACCGCAAAGAACCGATAGCCTGGGCATTGAGGTTGTGCTTGAGAAACAGCACATTGTCTCGAAAGGTACGCAACACCGGAGCCATGCTTTTTTCAGCCCGATGCATGCTGGCGAGCATTTCGCGATAACGGGTTTTGGTTTTTTGCAGTTTCCGTTGGCTTGACCTGCGAAGATCGGCACTCTTATAGAGTTTCAATTCATCTTCCCATTCCTCGAACAGGTCATCGGCAACAGATTCCACCTTGTTGATCCGCTCGGAAACTTTATTTGCAGCCTTCTCACTATCTTCATACTCTGCATTTAACTTGTCATACGCCTTCTTCAAATCGGTATTTTCAATTTGGACAACCGCGCCAAACTGTTCCAGGGCAGACTTAAACTGTTCCTGCGCTTCAGATTGAGCGTCTCGGGCGTCCTCTACCCGGTCTACGAGAATATCGCGTGTATGAATCCCCA
>PKTV01000502.1 GCA_002868985.1 Desulfobacteraceae bacterium
GAGGAATTCACGCAATTTTTTTCCGATCCTAGAAGGTTTACCTATACCCCCTTAATTTCCTGTAAGGGACGTAAAGCGCTGAATTAAAGACATTTTTAAATATTCTGGTTTTTAGGAATGTTGCCCTTTAATTAACTCATCAAGATACTTAAAATAATGATCCGTATACTGCATATTCAGTGTCCAAAGATTATATAATTTTTCATAAGGTATGGAATTTTTTTCGACATAACTTACCGGATAAACAAGGACCGGTATCTCATCCTGTTCAAATTTTTTAGAGAGCTGGGAAAGCGCCGAATAAAGAATCTCTTTTGTTAACTCGCTTGAATCAACAATAATAATTTTCATATTACTGGTCAGATCAGCAAGGTTCAAGCCGACATCTGAAATATTGATGATGGCCACCGCCTTAAGTTTACCGCCTTTTTTCAACGAAAAAACATGCCTTTCTCTCTTTAGTCCAACCTGTCGATATTTCATTGAAAGTTCATCAATAGCGTCATCTTCTTTCAATTCCATGGCATCCAGCATGATTCCGCCGGATGAAAACTCGTAGAAATTTTGTAACTCAAAAAGATCTTGGGACTGAGCTTCCATCAAATCCCACGACCTATCTAGCTCCGATTCATCATTGGAGGTTTTCCGGCAATGAAAATACGCAAACGTATCGAGCGAACAGCCTTTTGGATCACCTACGTTTTTAAAAACACCTCCAAAAACACGGCTGGGAAATCGATTCTCAGGTCTGAAATAGCAAAAAGCATAATTCATCCGTATAGAGCATAAATGATGGGAATCATTTATAAACCGACCAATCTGATCCAGAACAGCGATCCCGGCTTTCAATGAAACAGATCGATCAGCAGCATGATGATGGATCAACCAGGTATTTTCATAAAAACGAATCATGGCAAGATGGCCGAGAATTCGCTCCTTGTCCTGATAAATAAAATGTCTGGCGATCTTCTGATTCTGGGTATATAGTTTTTTGTAAACCGCCTTGATTTTCTCTTTATTTGCTTCGAGAAAAACATACTTTTTGGGATAAATAAAACCCGAATCAAAGAAAAAGTTCCAGAGGGCGTCCATATCTACTCTGTTACAAAAATGATAATGGTCGTCTTTTGCTTGATGGAGTAATGCTGATAGCCTGCCGTGGTCCTTAATACTCATATCTAAAATGGCTATGCCACATTTCACCCAATCGCTGTTCTCTTCTTCCCCCATGATTTGTCTATAAAGAGCCTGGGCTTTACATTTGACGTTGAAGTTGCTTGCAAAGTTCAATTCCAGTTCAGGAATGATCATGCCGGGAAGAAGGACTGCGTTACTCCTGTCTTCCTCCACGGAAAAACCGGAACCCGAAAGGTCGACAACTTTCAGGTTGGCCATTTTTTCTGTAAACGGATGCTTGAAGATAATACTTGGTGATGGAACCAGTTTCTGGCGGATGCTTCGGAACTCTTTGGGTTTAAACCTTTGGATCTGATATCTTGCCGGTTCAAGAACATAACTTCTTGTTTTGTTACCGCCGGTCTGTTTTAGTATTCTACATTCCCCTGAATAGAGAATCCCATTTTCATTGGAAAAGATCAGGTCTATCGGAATATCAGGATCAATCCATTGAAATGTCTGGGGAGGATTTGCAGTGATTTCAACACGGAAAGACGCCGTACTAAAATCGATAAGAATACCGTAAAAAGAAGCGCTGTTCTGAATTAGCTGAACCTTGATACCTTGGCATGAATGCCGTCTCATTTTCCGGGGACTGAATTCCCAACATTTTTCTGGTAAAACAAGACGAATGCTTTCTTCGTCAATATTGATCTCGTTGGATTTTACCAAGATTATCTTTTTGCCGTTGGGTATGACAACTTCTTGGAATTTATAGGATGACAACTGTTGACCAATTTTATCCGTTTCAATCCAAAGACATGTTAACTCGTCTCCAAGGCATGGTTGCGGTTTGGCCCGGTGGGAAACAGTGTGATCGTATTTGAAATGTTTGAAATTTACAAGGACGGTACCATCTTGAAAATTAATGGAATTCACTTTATTAATTACGTGTTTTTTACGAATCTCCCTTCCCATTGTGAGACGTTCCGGGTTTGAATCTGAAGGATTTAATTCGGTAAATTTGTTATCGCTATCCATGAGCTCAATGTGTTATTTCTGTAAGGGAGTTAGATGATGACTTTAGCAACTCCACGTATCCCTTGTGAATCTCTATTTGCTCAACAGGCTTATTAAAAGTTTAGACCCAGCTGCATAATTGAAAATTGCTCTGCAACCCCAGCTAAATCCAAACTATGGCTTTAATCCGAAAAGAGGCATATAAATGCACTCACTGATGCCAGTAAAATTGTTGATTTTTGATCGTAACAATCAAAATATTGTGTGTCAAGATATAATAAACTACAATATGTAGTAATATTGATGTATCAATCCTTCGGAGGAATATTCATCTTTGAATGCAAATTTCATGGCATTCGGGATGTGTTTGGCGATCCTGTCATTGCCTGATTATAAGCAAAAGCCATGCCGAACCCATAATGCCTTATAACATATTAATTACAGATATCTATAAATTTTCTAAAAGAAATATTTTAGCAATATATGTAAAACAGTTCACAAAAAACATGTAATTCATTCCACACACATGTTAACATCAGGCCATTAAGCGGTTTTTTATAATTGACTAAATTTCAGATTCCGGTAAAAATAATAAAGAAGTAAATTGCAGCAGGTATTACTGGATTCGCACA
>PKTV01000305.1 GCA_002868985.1 Desulfobacteraceae bacterium
GACGAAGTTTCAAAAATACTCAGTTCGAATCCCGGGCTGGCCATTCTCGATGAATTTCATATGACATATGACCAATGGCAGGGAGGTAAAATAGTTCCTGAAAAAATCGGTCGATTTCGTATTGTTCCCCCATGGATAAAAAATGGGAAGAAAATAAACTTATGTCATAAAGAACTTACCATTTTGCTTGATCCCGGTGTTGTATTCGGCAATGGTTTACATACCACAACACGAGACTGCCTCGAAGCACTGGAAATGGTATTCTTGCGTGATCGCATAAAGTTTGCTATAGATATCGGGACAGGAACGGGAATTCTTGCATTGGCTGCATCCCGACTTGGATGCAGATGTACCCTTGCCGTTGACTTTAATTTTTTAGCCGCAAATACGGCATTGCGAAATGTACGCCTAAACAGCTTGGAAAATAGAATGTTGGTCATCCAGGGACGGGCAAAGGATTTTATTGACTCACCTTCAGATCTTGTGATAGCAAATATCCACTATGATGTTATGAAACATCTAACCGCTTCCCAGGGTTTTTATAATAAAAAGTGGTTCATTCTCTCCGGTCTGCTGAGAAGCCAGGCAAGAGATGTGAGCTTTAATTTATCCCAGAATCGGATAAACATCATTAAGACTTGGGAATGTGACGGTATCTGGCATACCTTTTTGGGAAAGAAGGATTGACAATGATTATCAAATGCTGGGGGTCGCGAGGCTCCATCCCGGTTTCAGGAGAAGAATATATCAAATACGGCGGTGATACCACCTGTCTGGAAATTAGAACAAAAAATGACGACATTATCATTGTCGATGCCGGAACCGGCATACGAAGACTTGGCAGCAAACTGATCGATGAAAACCGTTACAAGTACAACCTAATTTTCACCCATTCCCACTGGGATCATTTAATGGGATTCCCTTTTTTCAAACCCCTGTATGAAGAACAGGCTGAATTCATGATGTACAGATGTCCCTTTCACAGCAAATTCGTGGAAACCATTCTCTCCAGAATCATGACCCCGCCGGGCTTTCCTGTCAGATATTCTGAAATTAGCGCGAAATTGAAATATGTTGAGGCATCTACCTCGGCATTTGAGATCGGATCTGTTACCATAACACCGATCCCGATCAGCCATCCTGATAAAGGCAGCGGATATAAATTTACGGAAGACGGCAAATCATTTGTCTTTCTGACAGACAATGAACTGGGTTTTATACACCCCGGCGGTCTGCCATATAAAGATTATATGGAATTTTCCGTGGGTGCCGATCTTTTGATTCATGATGCTGAGTACCTCCCTGATGAGTATCCCTCCAAAAAAGAATGGGGACATTCGGTTTTTACAGAAACTCTTGATCTTGCCATAGAGGCCGGAGTCAAAAAGTTTGGTCTGTTTCATTTAAACCAGGAGCGAACCGATCAGCAGGTTGATGAAATGGTCGAGTCTTGCAGGCAGACCATCGCTGCCAGAGGCCACAACCTCGAATGCTTCGCCGTAGGCTGCGATATGACATTCACGCTATAAATAAGTGCTTACCTGTAGAAATTTTCAATTAACCCCAAAAACTTTAAACTTGAATGAAAGATCTAATTCATCGGGCTGCCGGAGATCTTGTCCGGTCAAAAAACGCTGTCGCCTTAACCGGCGCCGGGATATCCGTTGAGAGCGGAATCCCCCCTTTCAGGGGGAAAGGGGGGTTGTGGGAAAGATTCGATCCCATGGAATATGCTCACATTGACGCCTTTATGAAAAATCCGGCCAAGGTCTGGGATGTTTTGATTAAAGAAATGAAAGAAGTCATTGACAACGCCAGACCCAATGACGCACATAAAGGACTGGCCAGACTCGAAAACCTGGGAATCTTAAAAACGATAATTACCCAGAATGTCGACGGGCTGCATCAGATGGCCGGCAATACGGATGTGATCGAGTTTCACGTAAATTTTGCATGGCAGCGATGCATGGAATGCAACAATAGATGTGAAACAACAAAAATCGACATCGGACAAATTCCTCCCCGCTGTGAATGCGGCGGAATTTATAGACCCGAATGTATCTTTTTCGGTGAGATGATTCCACCGCAGTATTTGCGGCAATCAGAAATGGCCGCTTCGGCGTGTGATATCATGCTGGTCATTGGAACGTCGGCAACTGTTCAACCTGCCGCCTCTATACCCCTGATTGCAAAGCAGGCCGGTGCGAAGGTCATAGAAATCAATTTTGAAAGAACACCCCTTTCAATAGAAAGCAGTGATTATATCATCATGGGAAAAGCCGGAGAAATCCTGAAAACTTTAACCACCGAAATTGAGCGTCTCTTTAATATTGGATCATCTCCCGATTAGTTGTAGTTAATTAGGATAAAATATGTGGGTCATTTCCAATTGAGCGAATGTGATTCCAAAGGGTACAAGGGGTCAAGGATTCAAGGGTTCGAGTGATCCTCCACAGAACTGGCGGATAAAAATGCTAAAGAATTACAAAGAGTTAAAAGTCTGGTAAAAGTCATACGAACTCTGTTTAGAAATATATAGAATAACAGCAAAATTCCCAAAGGAAGAAAGATACGGTCTAACTTCACAGATAAGAAGATCTGTTGTGTCTATTCCTTCTAATATAGCAGAAGGATATGGAAGAAAGACAACCTTGGATTACGTTAGGATGCTTTACATATCTTATGGTTCTGTTTGCGAGTTGGAAACGCAGATATTATTAGCAGGGGATTTAGATTTAATTGAAAAA
>PKTV01000306.1 GCA_002868985.1 Desulfobacteraceae bacterium
AAATTATCTTGCGTTTTCTGTTTTGATGAAGAATGGTCCGGTACAGACTCATCGCCTGGCTTGACTACAGTTTCATTTAAAATAACTGCCGAAGCGAAAGTAGCTGCAATAATTGCCCCAAGAGCTGCCATGCCTATGAACGCATTGGCTGGGGGAACTGCAGCAAATGAAAAAAACATAATGGTCGCAACAATTAATACCAAACTCTTTTGATTTCTCATAGTCGCACCTCCTATACTTTGATATGTTTTCAATTTTTCTGAAAAAGGCGCTCTGAATTAACTAAAATCGTGAAAGTCAAATTGATAGTAAACAAAAGCATTGTCTAACTTAATTAATAGAATAGTACCACAAAGTAGCATGTCAAGTATTTTTTTATCTGCTAATTCAAGGGAAAAGTGTCAGACTGTAGCTCGTTCATTTTCTTGATCGGAGCGATAGGACTCGTCGGCCTCAAACACAGAATCTGATTGTTCGACCCGCCAATCTAACTTTAAAGTCTGACATGGCCTTATGATGCACAACCATTTGTTACAATTGCTATTTATCCTTTCGACATTGCCGGCTTTAAACCAATGACACTGTAAACCTTCAATTAAGAGCCGGCATCAGGCCTTATCGTCACTATGTCATCTTTTTTTAAGTCAGTTATTATGGTATTGACCTTTATAAAATCCTTTGATATAAGATGCTTGTGGCGTTGTATATAAACGCCCATTAAAAACGCTTACTAAAAGCGTTTGATTTTAACGATGAGGGGGGGATTATGCTGACAATAGAACAAAGGCGAAAAACAGATAGGAAACGACGGGAACGCTGGCGTAAAAGAAAACTCGCACAGGGCTGCAAGCAGATCCAGATCATGCTGACGCCGGAAGCTCAGGTAATTTTAGAGCATGAGAAATCCCGTACAGGTGAGCCTTACGTCCAAATCATTCACCGAGCAATTTTGGGCCTTGAAAAGGGCCTTCCAACCACATCTTCCAAAAATAAGGCACCGTCCATAATCTCAGAAACAAGCAAGGCACAGACCGGCTACTCAGGCAAAACAAAGCCACGTTCAAGAATCTCAGACAAAAAAAAGGCAAGTCAACAGGACCAACTAAAATTATTCTAAGGAAACATTATGTGGATTTTCACAAAAGACGGTTTTTTCTCGACAGTGTTTGACAAGTATTGCAAACGCGGCGAATTGATGATCCGGTCGAGGTGCAAAGATGATCTTATTCGTTTGGCAAAAAAATTACATGGCTATTCTGATGAATCTGAGATTTTGGGAATTAAAAATGCCGACTACCGCTATCGCATGAAGATTACAAAAAGCGATTGGGCGGATTACTTGTCAAACTGCGCCCATGATATTGATTATTCAAACGTCAAGGATAATATCGTTCCAGCCGGGGATGACTTGCGCCAAGATGCCTATTATCAGGTATGGACGGTCCTGTATCAATGGCAATCAAAGATGAGTGATGAATAATTCCTGTTAAATGTGGTATATATCCTTTAATCTCAAATTTAAAATAGCTAAACGTTAGACAAACCTTCTCGACTAATAATGTTCAATCCAGAGCCAAACCTGCTCGGAATCCAATCCAAACACCAAAAAAAGGGCGGTTCATTAGAACCCCCCTTAATTTTTTGTGTTATTGGTCGGGGCGAGAGGATTTGAACCTCCGACCCCTTGAACCCCATTCGGTTCAGAGGGTTGGAGACAACTTGTTGATATTATATAACCATTTAATTTTTTTTGATTTTGTTGTATAAACAATAGAAAGAAAATAGGCAAAAAAATCAATTTATGTCACATTTTGTCACAATTTTGAAGGGATAGGTTATGCAGACCGAAAAGGCGCCCTTCGATCATTTTTAGTCAATAGTTACCACTGAGTATCCTTGTGCCTGATACCCGACGACGGAGATGAAACCGTTGCCCACTATGTCCACTTCCGGTATTATAGTGGCGGGATCTACGCCCAACACTTTTAATGCATATAAACAGACCTCTAGCTTCACGCCGTCCTTCTTCATCTGGCGGATTATGTTGGCAAACTCATCCAACGCTCCTTTATCAGAGTCCTTGAAATCCTTATGGTTGGTAGAGATCAGTTTGACCGCAGGTCCGTGAAACACAACGGCCACTTGCGGTGGTTTCGAAAGCGCACGTACGCTTTCGTCCTCGTAAACGTTCTTAACAGCCCAAAAAACAATGTTTGCCATCTTGGGTGACCCCAAGCTCACATCAAAAACTGCCTTGACTTGCTTAACGCCGTCGAGGGCGGCATACTCACTTGATGCAGCTGGTGACGCGATCAACGCAATGGTGAATGTTACAACCATGATGGCGAAAAAATGACGAGCTATCGCATTATTGTTTCGGTTCATGATGGACCTCCTTTTCTTCGGCCTTCCGGCCGTTGTCTTCTGGAAATATCAGGGTGCCATATCGATGCACCAGTTCTGCCGGGATATATGTCTAACTGAAACTTTTTCATCAAAAGACTTTAAATAAATTGTTTCATGATCTTATCCGTGGCCTCGTCTACTGAATCTACGGTAACTTCAGCGAAAATCTTAGTTCAGGCCATTTTTAGGCCATTCTTCATTACTTTGAATTTTTCTCAATATTATTAGCGAGGTATTGAGCCCGGAATTAGCGTTTTGGTTCGGGCGGAAACTTGCCCCATAGTGCACCAGGATAGACACCTTTAGACTGACTCAGCCCACCGTCTGCGTGATAGTCCAG
>PKTV01000287.1 GCA_002868985.1 Desulfobacteraceae bacterium
TCTTGTTTTAAAGAAAGACAAAGGCTCCATCTTACGGGTAAAGGCATTAATGCAAAAAGTAAAGGTATTGCTTTTGAAGCATAGAAGAGAAGATGCTCTGTCTGCACTGGATGAATTAGAAACCCTCACCTCCGAATATCCTAATTTGTATGAGAGAAAAGAAGCAAAAAAAGAAAAAGCAAAAATTCTTTATGAAATGAATAAATTTAACAGATCACTCAAAATTCTCAATGAACTTAACAAAGAAGATCCTGAGACTATATATAAGCACCCGGAAATATCTCTCTATATAGGATATAACTATTACCAACTCGGAGATAATCAAAAGGCCAGAGAAAGCCTGTATCGATATTATAATACATGCCCTGAGAGAGAGATAAACCATCTCGTACTTAACCAGATTGGAGATACATATCGGAATGAAGGCATGATCGAGGATGCTGTGAAATTTTATCGGATGGTCCTTGAACGCTACCCAGATACAGATGGGGCAATCATAAGTAAAATAAGGCTTGCTGAACAGCAAGAAGACAAAGACTGGATTGAAAAAACGAGAAAAGAGATGGGCTCACCTAAAAAAATATATGAGAATATCGTAAACGATTCTGTTGAAAAAAAAGATGAAAAAAATCCTTTGATGCAGCTTTCAATGTTAAAACTAGGTATTACATATCAGAAAGAAAAAGAATATGGAAAGAGCTTAAAAGTATTAAAAGAATTACTTGAAAAATATCCAAGGACATCTTTAAAAAAAGAATTATTACATGCTCTGATGGTGACAATTGAGGGTATGCTGAAAAATGAGATGAAAAATCATAACTATATAAATATCATAAACTTGTATCTTAAAGACGAAAAAATATTTTCGATGGTTAATGCTCCGGAACTCTTTTTGCCTGTCGCAAGAGCTTTTGTATATATCAATCTCGATGATATGGCCATAGAAGTATTTAAAAAGGCGGATATCCTTTTCGCCGACAATGATAAACCCGCTGATCTCCTATTCTCAATGGGTAAATATTTATTTGAGCAAGACAACATCGAAGGCGCCTTTAAAAGATTTGATATATTGATTGCCAATCATCCGTATAGCAAATTCGCTTCAGAAGCATACCAGTTGCAAGGAAGCATCCTTTTGAAACAAAAACAATACAAGCTGGCAGCTGATACATTTATTAAGGCCTTAAAATATCCCATACCAAAATGTCAAAGGGCTTGGCTTCTGATCGACAAAGCTAAGGCGTTAACGGGCAGCAACGCCAAAGAAAGCGCCTTGATGGCAATGAACGAGGTAAACGAAATAAAAAAAGATTGTGATCTTACGGATTTCAATATCGATCAAGAGTTGGGCGATCTCTATCTCTCTTTAGGTGATGTTCGAAAAGCATTAAATATTTTTAATCAAGTTATTCAAACAACAACAGAAAGTTCAAATAAAAATTCGCTTAAGCTAAAGTTAGCCGAATGCTACTGGCGATTAGATAAAAAAGAAGATTCTCTTGCACTTTATAATCAGATCATGAGCCTCAATGATCCATTCTGGAGCAATCTGGCTAAAGAGAGGATGGATGAGATTCAATTTGACAAGGATAACATGACCGAGAGGCTCAACTAGTTTCATGAATGAGGAGACAGTATTCAAAGATGATTAGGAAGAAAATACTACTGGCCGAAAATGATATTAACAGTCAGTCACATCATATATGTAAAATATTTCTTGAATCTGGCTACCAGGTTAAAACTGCGACCAACGGCCGGTTGGCTTATGAAGAAATAATAAAAAACCACTATGACCTTGTCATAAGCGATCTGAATTTGTCTCAAATCAATGGGATTAGCCTTTTAAAACGAATAAAGGAATGTAAAACAACACTTCCTGTAATCCTTATGGCAGATGAAGCCTGTGTTACTGAGGCGGTTGAGGCTATGAAGCTTGGAGCAGATGATTTTTTGTTAAAACCATTGACGCCTAAAATGATGCAGCTAATTCATTCAGTTGTTGCCAATGGTTCAAATGGTAAAAGAAAAGAGGAGTCAAAGAAAAGATTTAAAATAATCACACAAAACAAGAACATGGAAAAACTTTTGGAGATTGCAAAAGATATCGCTGACAGCAAAGCTTCGATCTTTATACAAGGAGAATCGGGAACAGGAAAAGAGCTTTTTGCAAGGTATATTCATCATCACAGCTCCCGGAGAGACGAACCATTTGTTGCTGTTAATTGTGCAGCTCTTCCGGAAAATTTGCTTGAAAGTGAATTGTTTGGGCATGAAAAAGGCGCATTTACGGGCGCAATATCCAGAAAAAAAGGAAAATTTGAACTGGCTAACCACGGGACTCTGCTTCTGGATGAGGTTACTGAAATGGATTATCAGCTTCAATCCAAGCTTCTAAGAGTGTTGCAGGAAAGAGAAATTGACAGGGTTGGTGGAATGAATCCCGTTCCTGTTGATGTAAGATTTCTTGCCACCACTAACCGCGATATTGAAAAACAAATTAAAGACGGAAAGTTCAGAGAAGATCTTCATTATAGACTGAATGTAATACCATTCCAATTACCTCCACTGAGGGAAAAAAAGGATGATATTCCTCTGCTTGCAAAACATTTTGTCAAAAAATACTGCGAGCTGGACAACAGAACTGTCAAAGGTCTGACAGATGAGGCCATCGCCTCTCTTATGGAAATGACGTGGAAGGGTAATGTTAGAGAACTTGAAAACATCGTAGAGAGAGCA
>PKTV01000460.1 GCA_002868985.1 Desulfobacteraceae bacterium
AAACCAGCTAAACCCCGATAAATCGGGATCTCCGCTCCGCTACGACGGGCATAACGGGCTCAACGGGCCAACCGGCTAAACGGGCTAGAGCCCTTTAAGCAATTGCCGGGCCTCATCTGCCTTGTCGAAATTTTGATCCAGATCAAGAGCCTTTTTCAATTCTGTTTTGGCGCGATCCTTGTCCCCTTTATTATAATAGGTCAGCCCTAAATGAAAACGCACCATTGCATTATCAGGAATCTTTTTGAGGCTGTCGGTAAATTCAGCAATGGCGCTGTCGTACAAACCCTTTTTATAGTAAATAAAACCAAGGGTATCCATGACTTTGGGATCATCCGGAAGCGCCTCTTTTGCTTTTTGGGCAAGGCTTAGCGCTTTATTCATATTTTTATCTTGCTTTGCAAGTAAATAAGCGAGGTTGTTGGCTGCCGGAAAAAAATCAGGGCTGATATCAAGTGCCGTGCTGTAATGTTTTTCTGCAAGGTCAAACCGTTTTTGGGCATCGTAGATAGTTCCCAGTAGCATGTGGGGACCTGCCTGATTTGGATTTTTTTCCAGAATGGCCTTGTATTGATCAATGGCTTTATCCTGCTGTTTTTCCATAAGGTAAATTTTGGCCAAAGTATAATACGGCTGCGGAAAATTTGGATTCTCTTTTAAAGCTGCCTTGAATGATTCTTCGGCGTCTGTTGTTTTGAGCTGTGCCAAGTAAAGCTCTCCTTTTAAGTTGTGGAGAATCGATTTAGATACAGGTTCATCCTGCACATTTTTAAGCTGATCGTCACACATTAAAAGTGCTGTTTCAAAATCCTTTTTGGCAGCATGAACAAGAATAATGTTGGTAAACACATCCATGAGTTTGGGATTGATAGACATGGCTTTATTCAAGTTTGTCAGGGCAAGATCATATTCTTTCAATAAACGCAGCAAAAGACCGAGACGGAAATAGCCTTCTGGATTTTCAGGTTCAAGTTTGATCAATGATTCAAAAACTTCTTGTGCTTTCTCAACTTTTTTTTGATACATATAGGCATTACCTAATACCAATTTTGCCTGGTAATTTTCAGGTTCAATTTTAAGGACTCCCCGGCTTTCCTGCTGAGCCATATCAAAATCATGTTCATGGAGGTATATTTCAGCCAACAGAAGCTTTGCTTTTATAAATTTTGGGTTCAATTCAACAGCCTTGCCAAGAGCGGGTTTCGCTATTCTGGTTTCACCATTGCCCAGGTGGGCAACACCTTTATAGTAATGGGCTCGGTCAGATCTTGGCTCTTCTTTTATGAGCTGGTTAAATATTACGATGGCTTCTTCATATTTATGCTTTAAAATAAAAAGCTCTCCTTTTAACATACGAGCCGGAAAATACTTGGGGCTTTGATTTAAAACCTTGGTGATATATTTTTCAGCATCTTCAATTTTTTTATTTTTAACATAAAATCTGACAATGGAATCCATTATCCTGATATCTTTTGGCTGAAGCTCCAGAGCTTTTTGATACATGGATAATGTCTTGTCTTGATTGCCAATTGCATTGTAAAATCCGGCCATTACCATATAAGGCTTTATATTATTGGGGTCGGATTCAATCGCCTTTAGATAGGCTGTTTCCGCTTTATCGAGGTTGTTCTTTCTATAGTAGAAATTGCCAAGAGCAATATATAAATCTGTATTTTTTGGATTCAAGTCTATGGTTTTCTTTATCTCGGCTTCCGCCAGATCATACGCTTTGTTTTGGATATAAAATCTGAAAAGAGCGAGATGGAGGTTTATGTCCTCAGGGCTTTTAGTAATTGCATGTTTTAGAATTTTTTCAGCTTCAACAGGTTTTCCCTGGCGTGTCAGCAGTCGAAATATCCCTAAGTAGGCACGGGTTTGCCTGTCATCGAGACTTAATATCTTTTGTAATATCGATGCGGCTTCATCCAGATTTCTTTCCCGTTCCATGATTCCGGCAAGCAGAAACAACGCTTCAATGTTATTCGGCTCTTTACTTAAAATTGCATCAACTTTTTTGCGGGATTCTTTTAATTTGTTGCCCAACAAATAGAAGGTGCCCAGCTTGAGTTGGGCTCCTATGTTGTCAGGATCAAGCAGAGCAACCATTGAATAAGACATGAAAGCCCCTTGAGGATTTCCCAGCTTAAGTTGGGTTTCGCCCAGTTTTGTTTGGGCCTCGATATATTTTGAATCTATCTGAATCGCATTTTTAAACTCGAGTTCAGCGCTCTTATATTCCCCTTTCTCGAAATAGGCGTTGCCTTTTTCAAGAAAAGCGACCTTCTTTTCTTCATCTGATGAACAACCGAACATCGCAGCAAAAACAAATAGAAACATTAGAAGAAAAATTTTCATACGGCCCATTATCTGACCTCCCCGCTGATTTTGAATTTTATACCTAAATTTTGCACGAGTCGAAGGCTTCTATCTACAAGGCATTAAGGGTGAATACGTAGTATACTACTTCAAACCCTTAATAACGCAGTAGATGGGAACCTTCGGCTCGCTCTTGAGTGAAAATTGATAAGTAAAATTAATTATCATCCTTTTTACCATTTGAGTAATATTCGTTAATGGAAAATAATCGATTAAACCATTATGCATAGACCTTTTACAAGGATCTTATCATTAAAGCGATTTCTTTCCAATGTATTTTTAGTCACTTCACTCGAATCCTTAAATCCTTGGATCCTTAAATTCTTAATAAGAGCATCCACTCTTTTTGAGATGATCT
>PKTV01000170.1 GCA_002868985.1 Desulfobacteraceae bacterium
AGGTAATTGATGATGTCTTTTCTCATCTTGTTTTCACGTATGGCTTTAATTTTTTTCATTACTTCACCTACGGGCTTATAAATCCTCTAGCAGATTATCAGGCTAAAATTATATTAAAAACTTACAGTTAACGCCATGTATAAACCGGAATTATCAACATCAAACTTCACATCATTTTCCTCGACATCAATTTTTAAAAAGCGATAGCCGCCGTGAATGTCCAGAAACGGGAACGGTGTTAAAGAGATCTCGGCCTGACCATCAAAAGCCGTGTTGTCACTATATCCTATACCGGTTACAAGCACCCGGGCTTCTATAATATCTTTTAATATACCCACATGAAAATTGGCACCCACCATGGGAATCGGTGCGGTGAAGTTCTCTTTGGTTGTGACGGTTGCTGAAGTGATTGAAGCAGATCCGTCAAATACCATCATCCTGGCAACCAATCCCAAAGAGCCACCGGCCAGAAAGTTCTCCAGATCAAGCAAATCATATCTATACATAGCGTCATAATTATCATATTCTAGACTACTGACGATCCTTTCGTTTGCCTGGAAAAGCTCCCCATTAAAATAAATATCCTTTGTAAGAACGGTGTCGCCGTCATAATCTATGTTGTAAAATGCAAAGCTGAGGTGATGTTTCCCTATTCCGGCAAACACTTCGGCAATCGGATAGCTTTTATTGTCAACGCCCAGATCATCTTCCAAATCAAGCTCGGTGCCAACGATACCGGCATCGTCTGCACGGATAACCCCGGAAAGCTCCGGAAACCAGTAGTATCCCCGAACGCCCAGTTCAAAGGCAGAAACCGGCAATACAATACTAAAAAGAGTAAAAAAACAGATGAATAGCAAAAATATGCGTTTCACGGAAACCTCCCTTCTGTTTGAATTATATACCACGGGAGGTCAGCTCATTTGACGATGGAGACCTGTGAAAAATGTTCATTTTTGCTCAAGTTCAAGAAAGGCGAAAATTTTAACCACCCCAGTACGATCTGCCGGACCTACGGGGCAGGCAGGAATACATTAGGTGTTTCGAGGATTAAAATTTGAGCCTGACGCAGAAATTGGGCAACAAGGGGGGGGTTGCAAAGGTCTCCAATGAACTTTTGAAAACAGAAAACGCCTTAGTACTCAATTGTATGAAGGCGTTTGCTGGTACCTTCGGTAGCCCGGCTATCATGGCCCTTGGAGCTTTTGACCCGTGGCTTTGCGTCACTGCCTTTCGACAGTTTTGCCCTTTCGTTGGTAAAATTATTAAATAGTATAATAGAACATTTCGAAGACGAAGTCAAATATTATTGAGATTGGCATTGGTGTGCTCTTTTTTGTGGTTTTGTAAGAAATAGGATATATGTACTGGAAATTAAGGTGTTTGAACCTGTGATCATTGCAAGTAACACAAATTGATTTCGGTTCAAAATCTTCTATTTTGGAGGACTGATGTTTTAAGAATATATTTGAGAATCAAGCTCTTACTTTCTCCATAGTTAATCCACGAGCAGAGACCAGGGACGTCCTTTTCAGCCGTTCGCGCCCATCCCGTTTTGGTGGTTAATATTTAATATATTACAGTTTTTCATGAAAAGTTGATTGTTCGATTTTTTTATGATACATCTTGACTATCATAAATGTGGTACTCGGATAATGACGAAGTATTCACATATGAAAGTTTGAAATGAAACTCACTCGGATGTTCAGGCGTTAATTGGAAGGGGAAAATGTCAAAACAAACGTTGTGTATTTTAATTATTTTAAGTTTTCTTCCAACAGGCTGTTCCTGGCAATCAGCCCAGGTCAATAGATATTCGAATAGCATAAACACTTGGAATGGTCACCATATAGATAAACTTCAATATAAGTGGGGTTATCCTCAGAAATCATTCATCGCAACGAATGGAAATAAAGTATATGTCTACTCTTGGGAAGAAATTCATACTTCTCCAACATGGACGACACCAATTGGTAATTACAAAATATATGGGGGGAAAACGACCACTCATTACTGCATTACATATTTTGAGACAAATAATAACGAAACTATTGTCAATAGCAGTTATGAGGGCAACGCATGTAATTGACACTTGAGTATGTTTTTTAAAAAAAGAAAGTAAAAAGAGGGATAGAAATTCAAGTAACTTTCCGACTATCCAGCAGACATTAATTGTCAAAGAGCATACCCCCTGCCAGTTATTTCGGTAGGGGCTTTTTATTTCAAAACAAAAACGCCTGAAGAATTTCCCCGGCAATAAACGCGGTCTAATGGTTGAAGGGCAAACCTTGATCCTTGATTAAAAGGAGCAGGGGAAAGCGCAGCATTTAATTGGAGTAAAAAAAGCGATTTGTTTTGCCCGCTGGAACTCTCCGGCCGAGCTGCTTCACGGTTAGGGCGCTGTTCAAGTTAAGGAGGGCACCATGAAAAAACATTGGATAAAAAGGGTCCATCATTTACCCAAAGGCTTTTGTCTGCTTGGGGTTATCGGCTTGGCACTTCTGCTCATCGGCTGCGGAAAAACCGGTGAGAAACCATTGATTGAACAGGAACCGCTTTTGTATAAGATGGATGCACTCAAGCCGTACATTTCTGATCGAACATTTCGCGTTCACTATGGTAAACACTATACCGGATATGTTGACAAGGCAAATCAGGTCCTTAAAGGGAAAGGATTTGAAGGCAAAACCGTTGCCAATTATAAAGGGAGCAATTATAAGGAAAGCAC
>PKTV01000195.1 GCA_002868985.1 Desulfobacteraceae bacterium
ACTTGAAGCGCTCCATCCTGATCAAGGGCATGAAAGCCATCATCGACAACTCGTTTCTCAAAGACCACATGACCGGTTTGGGAGGTATGCCCAAAAGCGTCCGAAAACTCATTGATAAGCTTGAGCCATAAAGGTAATCTTGGTTATATTATTGATTGTTTAGATAAACCCTTGAAATAATACACCCTCGGTATTATAGTAAGGATAAATTTTCTTTCTTTGAATATAATATCGAGAGGATGACCGTTGTATAAGCTGGGTTTTTTAAAAGCCATGATTGGCGTATCCATTGTCGCAGTAATTTTATTGTCGGTCTACGCTGTTTTTTTCCTCTCTCCCTCATTTACCGGTTTAATCACCGAAAACACCGAAGCAGAAGCCGTTCGGGTGGCCACCCACCTTTCAAAAATGGTTCTTGATGGGACTGATCTCGACGGCATGGAACTCACCAAAAAGAACCTGCCGGACAATATCATTCTTGAACTTGAAAAAGTGGCGAAAGATGTTGAATTAATAAAGGTAAAATTGTTTTCGCCCACCGGGGAGGTCATTTATTCAAGCGACACCAAAGACATCGGCCAAATAAACAAAAAGTCTTACTTTCATGAGGTGGTTGCCAGAGGCCGGACCTATACCAATGTCGTGAAAAAAGACTCAAGGTCCCTTGAAGATCAACTAATGACCAGGGACAATGTCGAGACGTATGTTCCTGTCATGAAAGGAGATTCTTTTCTTGGCGCGTTTGAGATATATTTTGACATCACCACTACCAAAAAAAAGCTGGATCGTCTGGTCAGGCAATCACATATCTTTTCATTGTCCATTGCTCTGGCGCTGGTGATCATTATGATTTTCCTTTCCCACAAAGCCACAAAGAGCATCATCGCTCAGGCTAGCGCCAAAACGCGAGACATTGAAGACGGTCATCAACGGCTCCTGACGGTTTTAAATAGTCTGGATGCCGGTGTTTACGTGACGGATCTGGAAACATATGAGGTCTTATTCTTAAACAAGTATCTTCGAGACATTTTTGGCGATGTTATCGGAAAGACCTGCTGGCAGGTATTCCATCCCGATCAGGCCGGCCCGTGCGACTATTGTTCCGACCAGAAAAGCCTTATTGCCAATGGTGAGTCCTTGAGCGTAAACGTCCGTGAAATTTTTAATTCATCCACCCAAAAATGGTATGAAATTCGTAGTCGGGTCATCCGCTGGCTGGACGACCGTTTCGTTAGATTGGAAATCGCGGCAGATATTACCGATCGCAAAAATGACGAAATTGAGTTGAGACGCGCCCATCAGGAGATGGGGAAGTTTTGTGAAATCACCAAACAAATTGGAATGGAACAGTCACTGGATGGGGTTGGCAATTTTTTAATAAAGGAACTCAAGGACATCCTGAACACCCAGTACATGCAGCTTTTTGTCTTTAGCAGCGACAAGAGCAACATCTTCACGCTGTCCGACACCGGCGCCGGCGTCATTAAAGAACCGGAACAGGTTCATTCCTTTTCAACCATCATCGAGAATCTTGAAAATGTCATTACAGGATTCGATATGCCCTTAAAATCTCTCCCCCTTCCGGATGACCTTCCCCTGGACGGTCGACAGACCCTCATACCCTTTAGAATAGAAAACCATACCCAAGGGGCTCTGGTTGTTACCTGTACACAGGATTGCCTGTGTGATGACAATAAACTTAAACTGGTGGCCCTGATTCTTGAACAGGCCTCGGGGTCAATCAAGAGGGCCGTCTTGCATCAGGAAGAAATCCGTTTTCTTGAACAACGCATCGAAAGCATGTCCGAGTTTTCAGGAATCATAGGAAAAGATACAAAGCTGCAAACCATTTACAAACTCATCGAGGACATTGCCCACTCGGATACAACGGTTCTGATTCAGGGTGAAACCGGAACCGGAAAAGAAGTGGTGGCCAGGGCCTTATACAAGAAGAGCCTTCGCAAGGACAACCCTCTTGTCGTGATTAATTGTTCTGCATACCCGTCCACCCTTTTGGAGAGCGAGCTTTTTGGCCATGAGAAGGGGGCGTTTACCGGCGCCATCCGAAAAAAAATGGGACGATTTGAGCAGGCTGACGGCGGTACGGTTTTTCTTGATGAGATCGGTGAGATCCCCCTGCCCGCTCAGATCAAGCTGCTGCGGGTCTTACAGACGCAAAAATTTGAGCGTTTGGGCGGCGAGCAGACCGTGGCGGTGAATGTACGCATTCTTGCCGCTACCAATAAAGATCTGCTTCAGGAAGTGAAAGATGGCAATTTTCGGGAAGACCTCTATTACCGTCTGAACGTCATTCCGATTCATTTACCGCCGCTCAGAAATCGGCGCAACGACATCCCGCTTCTGGCACGCCATTTTCAGAAAAAATTCGCTGCTGAACACGGCGTTGTTGCAAAGGGTTTTAGCTCGGAAGCCATGCGGGTACTTTTGGATTATTACTGGCCAGGCAATGTCCGCGAGCTTGAAAACACCACTGAACATGCCGTTGTGCTGAGCAAGGGTCAACGCACCGAGTTAGGACATTTGCCTTCAATTCTTATTAGTGGTGATGCCCTTTCTCCGGCCGCCGGCCTTAAAAGATCCCGCAAGACCATCGAAGAAAATGAGAAAAAGCTTCTCGTTGATGTTTTGGAGTAATGCAATTGGAACAAAAGCCAGGCAGCCCTGCGCCTGGGTATCAGCAGAAGCAGCTTGTAT
>PKTV01000220.1 GCA_002868985.1 Desulfobacteraceae bacterium
AAATAAACCGTTTGATATCCAGCATGTTTGACAACTCAAGGAGATCGTGTGTGGCGATGACGTTGACCTGCTCATATACGGGGGTTTTTTTTTGTGTGAAATCGTAATACCCGGCCAGGTGCAGAACATAATCCACACCGCCATGCTTTTTAATATATTCATAGATTTTCAATAAATTATCCCACTTGGTAATATCCGCCTGTAGCCAATGAATGGTATCTTTAAACGGAATGCCCACCTCTTTTTGACCGCGGCGTGCAACACAGAACAGGCGAAATTTATCGGAAACGGCGATGACAAAATGCCTCCCGATAAACCCGGAGGCTCCGGTGACCAAGATTCCCGGTAATTTCTTATTTATGTTATTCATCCTTTGCCATTTGTTGTCTGAAAATCCGGAAGCATGGCGCCGTGTTCCAATAAATTACGATGCAACTCAAAACATCGTGTCAGGTCATGTTGAATGTGCCCGAGTCTGGCATTTTTTATGTATTGATAAAGGTAATCCCTGTACGCAGGATGGGCACATTTTTCAATGATGACTTTGGCTCTTTGCATCGGTCCCAGGCCTCTGAGGTCCGCCAGCCCCTGCTCGGTAACAACGATCTGAACAGAGTGTTCGTTGTTGTCTATATGCGGACACATTGGGACGATCGAAGATATCCTGCCGCCTTTTGCTATGGAGGGTGTCATGAAAATGGACAAATAGCTGTTTCTCGTAAACTCGCCGCTGCCGCCGATGCCGTTCATGATATCCATTCCGTATAAATGTGAAGAATTTACATTGCCATAAATATCGATTTCAATCGCCGTATTCATGGCGATAACGCCCAGCCGCCGAATGACCCCCGGATGGTTCGAAATTTCCTGTGGCCGCAGCACAATACGAGGGGCAAAGAAGTCTATGTTGTCGATAACCTGTTTTAACTTATGAGATGTAATCGTAAGGCTTGTCGCACTGGCACCCATAAGTGTTTCATCAAACATGAGATCGACCATGGCATCCTGAAAAACTTCAGAATACATCCTAAACGGCGGAATATCAGGATGGCTTCCCAGAGCAGCCAACACGCCATTAGCGACGTTCCCGACACCGGCCTGGAGCGGCAACAAGTTTTGTGGAAGCCGGTCTTTATGCATCTCTTCCAACAAAAAGTTGACCACATGTTCTGCGATTTGATGGCCGGTTTCATCAGGTTCCGCCAACTCATCCATGCGGTCGGGCTCGTCGCTTTCCACAACGCCGATGACCTTTTTGGGATCAACGATGGCATAGGGCAAACCGATACGGGTCAGGGGTTCGTATATATGTATGGGATATCGGTTTGGCGGTGGCGGCATAACAAAAATGTCCGCCATCTCCCTGAGCCGGTGAGATTGATGCCTGTTGATTTCAATGATCACCTTTTCGGCGTAGCGGAGATACGTCGGAGATGCGCCGATGGATGTTGTAAGAAACACCCTTCCGTCAGAAGTAATTTCAGTGGCTTCTACCACCGCAAAGTCGATTCGACCGAAAAAGCCTTCGGCAACGGTCTGCGGAACATGGGAAAGATGCATGTCTACATATTCAACCTCCTGGCGATTGATCTGCCTGCGAAGTACCGGACCCGATTGGTACGGCGCCCGCCAGGAAACAGCCGCTTCCTGGGCCAGTTCATCATCAATGATGTGACCGCTGGAAGCACCGGTAAGCACCCTTACTTTGAAACGATGCCCTTTTGTATGTTCATCACGAGCACGGAGGGCAATCGCTCTGGGTACGACTTTTGCCGCACCGGCCGGGCTAAAACCGCTAAAAGAAACCGTATCACCGTCTTTTATGAGTAAAGCTGCTTCATCCGATGTTATAATGGGATACGAATTAACGCTCATTAAAAATATCCTCACCTATTGTTTAAAAGTTTTTGAAGCTCCCTGCAGATCCCGTCTTATAGAAGGGCATATCCGCTACGTTCCAACACCGAAGGGCCAGGATCTCCACTGCGTTCCGACCCCGTTGGACGGAATTTCCGCTGCGTTTCAGCAAGCTTCGGGGAATGCGCTCGTTGTGCAGTTCAACACCTGCTAAAGTTCCGGTTTTTTATGAATGAAACATAAATGCCGATGAAATACTATCGTTTTTAAGAACCTCATTTATTGCCTGTTTGAGGCTATTAATTGAGGCGTCGCTTTTAATGGCATAGATAAAAACCGGAAGCTCCGGAATGTTCCTTTTAATATCATTTAAAATTTGCCAGCTGTCAAAACTTTCCGAATGGAGTCCCAAAAGCACTAAATCCGGCCGCGCATCTCTGATATATTTCCAGATCAATCCGATGGTGTTTAACGTTACGACCTGAAAGTTCGCGTGGGTCAGCTCATCGTATAGAATCTTGAGAATTATCTGTTTGTCATCGACAATTAGAATTTTGGGCATTTTAACTTCCCGTCCACCCAAGTGTGAAATTAAATAAAGTAGACGCTCGCAGGTTTCTTTTCTATTAAAGAACTCCGCAAAAAACATGCCATAGTATCAAATTTAACGATATACGTTATTTCAATGGGTTACTTTACATTTCTCTTTTCAGTTGAATCAGATCTGTGTCGACAATTTTTTCAGAATGTAAAGAAAACTGATTGCGGGGGAAATGGAGGTATGGATTGTTTGCTTTCAATTATGCAATATTTTTTTATTGGCAAACGTCCTTCTTAAAAGCGTTCTCTGCCT
>PKTV01000368.1 GCA_002868985.1 Desulfobacteraceae bacterium
AAAAAGAGACCCTGTCCTGTGACCGACTGCTGGTTTCCGTTGGAAGACGACCCCTGACACAAAATCTCGGGCTGGAAGACGTCGGTGTTAAGACAGACGCTAAAACCGACCATGTTCTGGTGGACGAATCTTATCGCACCAACATCCCTACCGTGTATGCCATCGGAGATCTCATTCCGGGTCCCATGCTGGCCCACAAAGCGTCTGCCGAGGGTATCGCTGCGGTGGAATGCATTGCCGGGCTCCCCGGTGAAGTGAATTACGATGCCATTCCCGCGGTAGTGTACACCTGGCCGGAGGTGGCCAGTGTCGGGCTGACCGAAGAACAGGTTAAAGAGAGAAATATTCCCTACTGTGTGGGCACGTATCCTTTCTCCGGTGCCGGGCGTGCCCGGTGTATGGGGGAGAAGGACGGCTTTGTCAAGCTCATCGCCCATTCCAAAACCGACCGAATTTTAGGTGTGCACATCATTGGGCCGCGAGCGGCCGATATGATTGCCGAATGTGTTCTGGCCATTGAATTCGGGGCAAGTTCCGAAGACATCGCCCGGACCGTTCACGGCCACCCGACCTTTGCCGAGGCGCTTCAGGAAGCGGCCATGGGGGTGCGGAAATGTTCTATTTATGCTTCCTGAAACGATTTGGTAACCGTAAACTATGACCTAATTTGATTGTAAACAAAATGGGGAAGGTCTATTGTTTGTTAAATCGCTCCATGGACAATCTTTTTTTTAAAACCGTGTAAACTCGTGGTTAAAGGATCGTAAAGAAAGAACGGATATCAATATCAAAACAATGGGATCGAATTGAAACAGACACTTTCTTGCTGTTGAAATGTTACGGTATGCGTCTGTTCTTTCTAACGGTCCCTAAACCACTCAAACAGTACACGCTTTTAAAAAAAACATTATCCATTCCGCTAATATCTGAGTTGCATGTGTTTACAATAAAAACACCCCAACCTGTGAAATATTTAATGTAAGGATTTGCGCGAAACCTCGACAAATCTTCAAAATATGTCCAAAACAACCTTGGATGTATAATCAACAAAATCTATAGGACCTTTGATAAAAGGAGCGCATCATGGCCGATTATGAATATGACATCGGGGTTATCGGCGGCGGAGCGGCCGGCTTGACCGTCACGTCCGGTGCGGCACAACTCGGTGCCAAGACCATTCTCATTGAAAAGGAAAAAGAACTCGGCGGCGACTGCCTACATTTTGGGTGCGTTCCCAGTAAAACGCTCATCAAGACCGCCCATGTTTACCATATGATGAAGACCGCCGAAAAATACGGACTTCCTTATGTCGACGTTCCTTCAGTCGATTTTAAAACAATATCCAATAGAATCAAATCCGTAATCGGTGTCATTCAGAAGCACGATTCCGAAGAGAGATTCTGCAATCTCGGTGCAAAAGTAGAATTTGGAGAACCTGTATTTACGGATGAACATAGCGTTCGTTTGAACGGAAAAACGGTTTCGGCAAAAAGCTGGGTGATTGCCACCGGCTCTTCGCCGTTTGTTCCCCCCATAGAGGGACTGGATACCATCGATTATATTACCAACAAAGAGATATTTTACCTGGACCGTTTACCGAATTCGATGATTATTTTTGGCGGCGGTCCTATCGGGATCGAGATGGGGCAAGCATTCAACCGTCTCGGGACCAAGGTTTATATCGTTGATCGTAGCGATCAGATTCTAGGAAAAGAAGATAAAGATATGGCCGATACGGTCAAACAGGTGATGGAATCTGAAGGGGTGGTATTCCATTTAAATTCATCCATTGAAGCCGTAAAAAATCTCGGCGATGATAAAGAAGTGACTCTCAAGGACATAGAAGGAAAAACGGTTCGTCTTAATTCAGAGACGATTCTGGTTGCGGTGGGGAGAACACCCAACATCCATGGGTTGGGCCTGGAAGGTATCGGTATCAAGGTCAACCGAGCCGGCATCGAAGTCGATAAGCGGTTGAGAACAAACCACAAGCATATTTATGCTGCCGGAGATGTGAACGGCGGTTTCCTGTTTACACATGCAGCCGGATACGAGGGAGGAATTGTTGTCAGCAATGCCATTTTTCGCCTTCCCCGGAAAACAGACTACACTTATTTGCCCTGGTGCACCTATACCGATCCTGAATTGTCGAGTATCGGAATGAACGAAAGATCCGCAACGGCTGCCGGGATTGACTATTCAATCTGGATCGAAGAGTTTAAGGACAATGACCGGAGCCTTGCCGAGGACGAAAGAATCGGAAAAATCAAGATGCTTCTGAATGAAAAAGAAAAACCCATCGGAGTTCAGATTGTCGGTCCCCATGCAGGAGACCTGGTTAGTGAATGGGTGGCGGTTTTAAACGGAAAAGTAAAACTTTCAACTTTGGCGGCAGCCGTCCATCCGTATCCGACCATCGGAGAAATCAACAAGAAGATTGCCGGAACATTTTTTACACCTAAGATTTTTTCAGATAAGATTAAAAAAGGACTCAAATTCTTTTTCAATCTCAAAGGGCGTGCCTGCGGTCCTGAAACGTGTGAAGAATAAATAGAAAAAGATTCACCGCAAAGGCGCAAAGAACGCAGAGATTTACTTATTTTTTATTTTCCTGTGAGAGGCCCCGCAAAGGTGGGATAACCATTCGATTTTTATATTATAAGTGTATGCTCTCATTCTTTGCCGTCCAACTTGTCTGCCCCTATTCTC
>PKTV01000037.1 GCA_002868985.1 Desulfobacteraceae bacterium
AACCGAAAACCCGCGGAGAACGCCGAGCAGGACAAAAATGGCCATTTATGGATGGACACTAACTTGTTTATTGATATATCTCTATCCCTCTTGCAAGAATTTTTTTATCAACCCTTTGATATCCTCTAAAGCTTCCGGTTCTTTCCATATGACTTCCGGATCTGCTTTGAACCACGTCATTTGACGTTTTGCATATCTTCTTGTATCCCGCTTCAGAGTCCTTACCGTTTCTTCCCATGTGCAATGACCTTCTATGAAATTGACGATATGGCGATAACCGATGGACTGCATGGATTTTTGCTCCGGCGAATACCCCATTGCCAGCAGTCGTTTGACCTCGTTAACCAAACCACTGTTGATCATTATCTCCACTCTTTTGTTAATACGATCATAAAGTATTTCTCGATGGATATGAAGACCGATTTTCAGAACGACAAACGGAATGTCTTTAAAACCATGGGCCTGGTGGAGTTCCGCAAGCGTTTTTCCGGTTAAAGCGTATACTTCCAGAGCTCTCATGATCCTGTATGTGTCGTTAGGGTGTATCTTTCTTGCAGTGTCGGGATCCTGCCGACATAATCTTTTGTATAGATAAGCGTTTCCGTAAGCTTGAACTTCGGCTTTTAAATGGCCACGGATATCAGAATCCGATGCTTCGGTTTTAAAAAGACCGTAAAAGAGTGCTTTGATATAAAGTCCTGTCCCCCCGACAACAAAAGGGATTATCTTTTGTCCACAAAGTTCCATAACCTTTTCACGGGCCAGGGTTGCATACTTCCTGGCATCAAAATGTTCATCCGGATCGATGAAATTGATCATGTGGTGTTTGACACGAGCTTGCTCGTCCATTGTAGGCTTGGCTGTTCCGATATCCATATATCTGTATATTTGCATTGAATCCGCTCCGACAATCTCACCATCGAAGTGTTTTGCAAGATGAATGGCCGTAGATGTTTTCCCCAAAGCCGTTGGTCCGCATATTACAATCACCTTTGGCTTAACACCCTTAAAATACATTAATTATCCTTTTCAATTCTTTCAAATTAAGCATCACCTACAGGATTTCTTTTTTGCTTTCAAATAAAATCGGCATCAGAGTGAAGGCAATTAAAAATTTAAAATAGATTATCTTTATCAAATTAAAAGTATTTATATTTTTCATATTGACATTGACAAATCAATCAGATAATTGTTTTTAGTCTTTTAAAGAAAGGAATAGGCAGAACGCCATAAAAATAATTAAAGTAAAAAGGAGGTTTTGAATGGCAACAGTTGACTATATGGGAAAGACATTTACTGTAGATGAAGACGGTTTTATCGACAGCTACGAAAACTGGAATGAAGAGTGGGTACAGTGGGTAAAACATCAGGAAGGAATTGAAGAATTGAATGATGAGCATAAAAAGGTGATTACGGTTCTTCAGGAATACTATGAAAAAAATGGGATTGCTCCTATGGTTCGTATCCTCTCAAAAGTAACTGGTTTCAAGCTGAAACATATTTATGAACTGTTCCCCTCAGGTCCCGGCAAGGGAGCCTGTAAGATGGCCGGTCTTCCGAAGCCCACGGGATGTGTCTAATTAAAAAGACAACAATTGGTTTACCCATTTTACAAAAAAAAGCTCTGCATTTTTGCAGGGCTTTTTTTTTGTAATGGAGAGATGATATGATCTGCACAATTAAATCGAAAAATAGGACGGAACTTATTGACATTACTTCCAAAATTCAGGATATCGTCCTTTCTTCAGGCATCCGCCATGGGCTCTGTATGCTTTATGTCCCGCACACAACTGCTGCCATAACCATTAATGAAAGTGCCGATCCGAGTGTAAAAGAAGATATCTTAATGATCATCAACACCATCATACACTGGAAGGCGGGATATCGTCATCTGGAAGGAAATTCGCCGGCCCATATCAAATCTACGCTTATCGGACCTTCAGAACTGATCGCGGTTGAAAATGATCGGTTGATCTTAGGTACGTGGCAGGGAATATTTTTCTGTGAATTTGACGGCCCCCGAACCAGAAAGGTCCATGTGCGTCTGATAAAAGAAACATTTCAGGAGTAAATCATGCCGTCAATAGATGAAATTGACCGTGCGATACTTAATCGGATTCAATCCGACTTTCCCATAACAACGCGTCCCTATCTTTCAATTGCTGAAAACCTTAATCTTTCGGAAGATCAAGTTATCAAGAGACTAAAACGCCTGAAGAAAAAAGGAATTATCCGCCGGATCGGCGGTAATTTTGCTCCTGAAAAATTAGGATTTGTCAGTACGCTCTGTGCGGCAAAGGTCTCCCGGGACAAAATTGACCATTTTGCCAGGGCCGTTAACCGTTATCCAGGGGTAACCCATAATTACCGGCGGGATAATAAGTATAACATCTGGTTCACCTTTATCGCTCAATCCATGGATGAAATAAAAAATAACCTTGAAAATATCTCTCAGGAGACGGGTGTAAAAAGAATTATAAACCTGCCTGCAACAAAAATGTATAAAATTAAAGCCCATTTTGATCTTTAATTTTGAACATCAATTACCCGGATTCATCGTATCATACCCAACAACCGACAGTACTACCTTGATTGAGGTACTAAATTCACTATGCAGAACATCCGTATTGCAGCCATGATTTTTCGTTCAGTTTCAGGGGATGTGCGTCGTAATCTTAACGCCATGGATCATTGG
>PKTV01000039.1 GCA_002868985.1 Desulfobacteraceae bacterium
AGTTAATAGTGCCTAAAGTGATCTAAAGTGCCTATTTATCCCGTATTAAACGGGGAAGTTGTGGAGTCGCTTCGCTCCGCTGGTGTTATATAATTGACAGAATTCCTTAACTTTAGCTCACTTTAAACTTTAGTTCACTTCAAACTCTTGCAACGATTCTTTAGGCAGAGCCAGAGAACTCTGATCTGGCCCCGAGGACCAGGTTTTTCAGGACTAAACAAAAATGCTGACACATAAAACCATATGCCGGGTGAGATACGGTGACACAGATAAAATGGGCTTTGTTTATCATGCAAACTACTTCAGATGGTTTGAGGTCGGTCGATCCGAAATGTTCAGGTCCATGGGGATTCCTTACAAATCCATAGAGTCAAAAGGTATATTTCTTCCTTTATCGGAGATACATTGCAAGTTTAACGCGCCTTCACAGTATGACGATATTCTGCTAATCGAAACGTCCCTCGATTCACACTACAGAGCCGGTATGAAATTCGATTATCAAATATTCGGCGAGAACGGCGATAAACTCCTTGCCAGCGGGTATACAAAGCATGCATGTGTAGACAGTGGCGGTCGTGTGGTACGACCACCTAAATTTTTAATGGACAGTATTACCGAGAACGCAGATGCTGATTGACACTTCAAAATTTGATCAATGCCATCTCCTTGTTGTTGGAGATTTAATGCTCGATGAATACCTCTGGGGTGAAGTTGACCGGATATCCCCTGAAGCCCCGGTTCAGGTGGTCTCCATCAAAAACGAAGATTTTGCGCTGGGGGGTGCCGGCAATGTTGTAAACAATGTTGTGGCGCTGGGTGGAAAAGTTTCAACCGTGGGCGTGATCGGTACCGGCCGAAACGGACAGCTTCTTCTCAAAATATTCAAAAAACTCGGCGTCGATACCGCTGGAATTGTCAAAGAGCCCGGCCGGACCACCACCCAGAAAACCAGAATTATCGCTGCCAATCAACATGTACTTAGAATCGACAGAGAAACACAACAAGACATATCCGCGTCGTCACTGGAAAAAATAGCACGATTCATAGAAGATAAGATGATCGATATCGATGTGGTTTTGATTTCCGACTACGGCAAAGGCTTGATTACCGAGAGCATGCTTTCGCGGGTGATTGCATCTGCAAAAAAGCACAAAAAGATGATCATCGTCGATCCCAAAGGACTCGATTTTTCGAAATATTCAGGCGTATCGCTTCTCACACCCAACAAAAAAGAAGCCGCCCTTGCCTCGGGTGTGGAAATTATTGATGAATCGAGTCTCGAAAAAGCGGCACACAAAATTCTTAAACACATAAGCCTCGATAATCTTCTGATCACGTGCGGCAAAGACGGGATGGTTCTTTTTGAAAGAAACAAAGAACCCTTCAGGGTTAAGGCTGAGGCACGTCAGGTTTTCGATGTTTCAGGTGCCGGTGATACGGTCCTTACGGTATTGGGTCTGGCCGTCGCATCAGGAACTTCAATCAACAGCGGCGTGGCTGTTGCCAATACCGCCGCCGGAATCGTTGTCGGCAAAGTTGGAACCGCAACCGTTTCAAAGCAGGAACTTGCTTCGGCCCTGAAATCCCATGACCATGGTCTGCCGGCCAAATACAAAGATTTTTCGGAGCTTCCGGCGCTCGCAGAGGATCTCAAGAAAAAAGGAAAGCGACTGGTAATGACCAACGGCTGCTTTGATCTTTTGCATGCCGGCCATATCATGCTCTTTTCCGCATCAAAACAACTGGGAGACATCCTTATCGTTGCCATCGACGATGATGAATCCGTGAGAATCTTGAAAGGATCGGGTAGACCTGTACTCAATGAAAAAGAACGGAGCAGGATCTTAAGCGCCCTTGATGCTGTTGATTATGTGGTCGTTTTTTCCTCCCATGAGCTAAAAAAACTGATTGAAATCATACAGCCGGATGTTCTGACCAAAGGATCCAACTACACGTCCAAAGAAGTATTCGGGCGTGAACTCGTTGAAAAGTATGGGGGACGAGTGGAACTGATCCCGGTTACCGAAAAAATTTCCTCCACCCGTATTATCAATAATATTAAAAGCAGCCGACAGGAATAATACTTCTGGATAACGTGCCATTCATACAGAAAAATAGTAACGGCATTATACTCAAGGTCTTTGTTCAGCCGAGATCCTCAAAAAATATGATTGCCGGGCAGCATGGCGATGCACTGAAAATCAAGGTTACGGCGCCGCCGGTTGATGATGCGGCCAACAAGATGTGTGTTCAATACCTGGCGAAATGGTTCAAAGTTCCCAAATCATCTATTGAAATCATATCCGGGCACACAAGCAGGACCAAGCGGCTGCTTTTGCGGTACAAAAATGAAAAAAATGCGTCTGGTTCCGAGCAAAAGCGGATAAGGTCTTTAATTTCTTCGCTATTAGATCTCAAAAAAACAGCTTGACTTATTTTCTATATTTGGTTAATTTTGCTTTTTAATTCTTTGATGCGGGGTGGAGCAGTCAGGTAGCTCGTCGGGCTCATAACCCGAAGGTCGTTGGTTCGAATCCAGCCCCCGCTACCAATAAAAACAAGGGGTTAGTCTAAAATGGCTAACTCCTATTTGTTTTTAATCTATTTTTGTACCACTATTGTACCACCTTTATTTTTCATAAAGTGATATCAATGGGGGGGGTACCACCCTACCCTACCCCATGACCCAGTGTAA
>PKTV01000394.1 GCA_002868985.1 Desulfobacteraceae bacterium
GCGGAGATCCCGCCACGCGGGGCTTGGATGCGGCAAACTTGAAAATCGCTCAACTTAGGTTGAATATTTGAGAACTGTTTTCGGACGAAAAGATTGGAGTAACGCATGTATCTTGTAACCGCAAATGAAATGCAGCAGATGGATGGTTCGACCATCGAATCGTTTGGTCTTCCCGGCAGGATTCTGATGGAGAATGCCGGCCGGGGGGCAACCCAATTTTTTTTGGAACAATTTGAGGATGCTGAAAATAAAAAGATTGGTGTAATCGCAGGTCGAGGAAACAATGGTGGCGACGGTTTCGTTATTGCCCGATATCTGGCTCAAAAAGGAATAAGCGTTACCGTTTATCTTCTTTCAGAACGTCAAAAGGTCTCAGGAGATGCTGCCGCCAACCTCGAGCTACTTCCCCCTCTAAAAGTCCCTGTTATTGAAATGCCGGACGCAGAATCTTTTTTAGCACATGAAACTGCAATGCGTCATGAGGCGATCTGGATAGATGCAATCCTCGGAACCGGTCTGCGATCGGATGTAAAAGGGTTTTTTAGAAATGTGATAGACTTCATCAATCAA
Organism: Desulfobacteraceae bacterium; assembly: GCA_002868985.1. Classification (GTDB taxonomy): domain Bacteria; phylum Desulfobacterota; class Desulfobacteria; order Desulfobacterales; family UBA11574; genus UBA11574. The sequence goes on from PKTV01000394.1 coordinate 571, forward strand.
TCAAACAAGCCGGTTTTTTCAGTGGATATACCTTCCGGCCTGAACTCGGATACAGGCCAGCCATGCGGCACCTGTGTTCGAGCCGATGCCACGGCAACGTTTGCATTTGCCAAAACCGGCCACTATCTCTTCCCCGGTGCTGATTATACCGGAAATCTGAAAATTATCGATATCGGGGTACCACCTTATATTGCAAACGATGTCGCTCCCCTGCAATACTTGTTAACGCCGGAACTGATTCGTACTGTTTTTTATCCCAGACCTTCGGATGCCCACAAGGGGCATACCGGCCATCTTCTGGTCATAGCAGGTTCGCCAGGAAAAACCGGAGCGGCTGCCATGACGGCCACTTCAGCCATGCGGGCCGGGGCCGGTCTCGTCACCCTTGGAATCCCGGTTGGCTTAAACCCTGTTTTAGAGGCTCAGGTGGTGGAGGCCATGACAGATCCGCTGCCTGAAACCATTAAAGGTATTCTCGGCGAAGCATCGTTTAACAGAATTATGGATCTTCTTTCCGACAAAAAATGTCTTGCCATTGGACCCGGAATCGGCACAGCCCCTGAAACTAAAATGCTTTTTAAGAACCTGCTTCAAGAGAACACTAAACCGGTGGTTATTGATGCGGATGGATTGAACATCCTTGCCGATCATACTGAAATATTGAAAGATCTCGACACTCCCGTCGTTCTGACGCCGCATCCCGGAGAAATGGCACGGCTTATAAGGACAACCACAGCCGACGTTCAAAAAGACCGCATCAAATGTGCCCGTGATTTTGCAGAAAAATTCAATGTCCATGTTGTGTTGAAGGGGGCCGGAACGGTTGTCGCCCATCCGGACGGCAGGGTTTTCATCAACCCCACCGGCAATCCAGGAATGGCATCCGGCGGCATGGGAGACGTTTTGACCGGAGTCATCGCCGGCTTTATCGCACAAGGGCATTCACCTGAACTTGCCGCCCATGCCGGTGTCTATCTTCATGGTGCGACAGCCGATTCTCTGGTTAAAAACAAGGGGCCCTTCGGTTATCTGGCGACGGACGTGATGAACAGCTTGCCCGAAGCGATTAAAAAATTGGCCGATAGCGTCTAAAAGTAAAGAATCCCCCGCAATGCGGGGCAGGCTTGGCCCAGAGGACCCGGCTTTAGTACCACCCTGGAAAGGTTCCCGTATATGCCGGCCGAGATGATGGAGTAATGGAGTAATGGAGTAATGAGTTGAAAAAATTGGTTTTCCCAACACTCCAATATTCCAACATTCCAGTTTGACCGATTAAAATGGCATGGCCGTTGTTTTTAACCTGCCCCTGAGACCCAGATTTTTCAGGACTTAATAAAACCGCGTAACGATTTTATAATCATATTATAACCTTCGGGATTTGGTGTCTTTGTGACTGAGCAATTATCGACTTTCAAATATCAGATAACAACCCGTTCCGTCGATGAAACCCAAAATTTGGGAAAAATTATCGGCACAGCCGTAACCGGTGGAACGGTTTTGGCTTTAACCGGTGATTTGGGAAGCGGAAAAACCGCCTTTGTCCAGGGGCTGGCCAGAGGTCTTGAAGTTCCGGATGATTATTATATCACCAGCCCGTCTTACACGTTAATCAATGAATATCCCGGTCGATACCCCCTGTTTCACGTCGATCTCTATCGCATTTCAGATCCTGTGGATATGGAAGATATCGGCCTTTACGAGATACTCCACAATAGCGGCGTTGTAGCCATCGAATGGGCGGACAGAATCGAGCAAAAGCTTTTACCCGATTCCATAAACATACACTTTGAACTTACCGGCGAGAAATCACGTAAAATATCCATCACTGCACATGATGTAAAAAATGCGAATCTGTTAAAAAATATCCTGTAAGGATAAGCCATTAACCAAAGGCGTTCGTTTCAACTTGTTTTGCTTGACTTAATGTCGTCACATGTAATATTTTTGACATTTTCCGGTTCGATGGATATTCTTGTGGAATATAGCTTGCTGAGGGTATGCAGCAAATGGATAGCGAACCTTGGGAACTGGGAAAATTTGACATCTTAATTTTATTTCGGAAAGTTATAATATGGGCTTAATCGTACAAAAATATGGCGGCACTTCGGTGGCCGATCTTGAAC
>PKTV01000548.1 GCA_002868985.1 Desulfobacteraceae bacterium
ACAATAAGATTTAGAACGGCATCCCCTAAAAATTCAAGCCGTTCATTATCCTGAATATCCAGTTCGAGGTTCTCGTTTACAAAGGAACTGTGCCTGAGGGACTCAACAAGAAAATCGATATCTTTAAATTCATAACAAAGTTTTTGCTGCAATCCAGATAGATCTGTTGATGTCATGGTGATTCCTGTCTATAAACTCGAAATTAGTTTTTCGTACAATTCATAAGGGATAAAGAGATCCCCCTTTCCGTACCCCATTGTTATTTCGGGATTTATTTTTCCGTGAAAATCCGTACCACCAGTGATCAATAGGTTATGGTGATTCGCGAGCCGGGAGTAATATGCAATAAGATCCTTTGTGTGGTCCGGATAATAGACCTCAATCCCTTTCAAACCCATTTCTGTCAACACGGCAATCAGATTTTCGAGAATGTCATTTTCTTCAATGCCCAAAAGAAGTGGGTGAGCCAGAACAGGAATTCCTCCTGCGTTCAATATGGCTTTTAGGGTTTCTTCACATTCAAAACGAAATCGATCAACATAGGCTGGTCTGCCGTTTCCCAGATATTCGTCAAATGCACCATTAATTGACGGAGCATAGCCTTTTTCAACCATAAGTTGAGCAATGTGAGGTCTTCCCAGTTGACTGTCTCCAGCCAAATTCCGGACCTCGTCTAATGAAATATCAATCCCCAAGCGAGAAAGCCGTTTAAGAATTTGGGGGTTTCGACTCTTTCTTGAGTCTTTCAACATTGAAAGTGTATGATTCAACTCAGAATTGTCGATATCGACGGCATAGCCTAAAATATGGAAACTTCCAGCACAGGAAAAAGGCGGCGGCGGTTCGGCACTGATTTCAACACCGGTTAAGAATTTGACTGAAGGGGGAATTCCAAAGGAAAGCGCGTCTTTTGAGCCGTCCAGTGTATCGTGGTCTGTTATGGAAATTGCCGCGATGCTAAGGTCTTGAGCCAGGGTTAGTATTTCTAACGGAGAAAGCGTCCCGTCTGACGCAGTTGAATGGATGTGAAGATCGATTCTCACATGCTTATTTATAATCCAAGGGCTTTTTCGAAAGCCTCTTCCTTGGTTTTGCAATCAATACAATGTGTCGTAACCGGTCTGGCTTTAAGCCGTTTAACAGAAATGTCTTCACCGCACTTTTCACAAATTCCGAAGGTCTCGTTGTCAATACGAGCTAACGCTTTCCTAATCTTTTTGATAAGTTTGTTTTCTCTATCCCTGATACGAAGCATGAAATTACGGTCTGACTCAAGGGAAGCTCGGTCGGTCGGATCCGGAAAATTTTCCTTGGGTGTTGTCATGCCTGAAACCGTATTGTCTGCGTGGCTCAACAGCTCTTGGAGTCGGTCGTTTAAAAATTCTTTAAAATATTCAATATCTTTCTTTTTCATAATGTAATCCTTGGACGAAAAGACGACTTGCTTTTTTGTAAATCGGCAGAATACCTTATGAAAAATATTATGTAAAGCATAAATTTGTTTTTTTTCACTATTTTTTTAAAAATAATGACATTATCTTGTTGAAATTAAAATATTTCTTTCAAAAATCGTTCCAGCCCCTTCATGCTGTTGACATTAAATATCTGACATGGATAATCTTTGGGCAGAATTTTTTTCAAAAGTCCGGTAAGGACTTTCCCGGGCCCTACTTCTACAAAAATTTCAATGTTTTCAGCCATGAACTTGCACATGGAATCGTACCACTTAACCGGGCTACAAAGCTGACGGGCCATGATCGATTTAATTTCATCGGGTTCTTTTTCAAAATCGGCGGTGACATTGAATATCGTGGGCCTTTGGGGCGTGTTGAAAGGGATTGACTCGATAAAGTCCTTGAATTCATCTTGGGCGCCTTGTATCAAATCACTGTGCCACGCACCGCTCACTTTAAGCGGTATAGATCTTGCGCCATGGGACGATGCGATGGTTGAGGCTTTTTCAACAGGATCAGGGGAGCCGGTGATGACAATCTGCTTTTCAGCATTATGATTTGCAACTGCCACAACACCCTCTATCTTTGCTTCCGAGACGATTTCCTCGACCACATCTATTGAAAGTCCGATAATTGCATGCATGGCGCCTTTGTTTTTTTCAGCCTCCCGGTGCATGAGTTCACCTCGTTTGAAGACCATTCTGAAGGTGTCTTCCCGGGAAACAATATCTGATGCACGTATGGCGCTGTATTCACCGAGGCTGTGACCCGCACAGATATCCGGTGTGACGCCTTCTTTTGCGATGACTGTGAGACATGCCAGATTCACCGTGGTGACTGCCGGCTGGAGATTGACGGTTTGGGTAAGATCTTCCATGGGACCCTTAAAGCAAAGTTTTGATATATTTATTTTGGAAATCTCCTCCGCCATATCAAAAATTTCTCTCACAACATCATATTCCTGATAAAAATCAAGCCCCATACCAACGGTCTGTGAACCTTGACCAGGGAAAAGAAATGCTGTTTTTTTCAAAGCGCCCTCCTTTCATTTATAGTAATACTTTTGCCTTTTGAAAACATTGCCGCTTCAGGTATAATTAAATTTTTGCTGAAAGAACTCATGAATAAGGGCTCGTAATGAAAGAAACTGCCCGGGCTATTAATAAAGGTTTCTGCTTTATCAGGGGGGTTCATCCATAAAGTTAAATCGTCAATGGTTC
>PKTV01000138.1 GCA_002868985.1 Desulfobacteraceae bacterium
AAAATAATAGTGTAAGTCGCCATCCAGGCCATAACCTGATGGTGCTTTGAGTGCATGATTTTTATATTTTTTTGCCAGTATTTCATATTTCGCTTTTACGATATCAAATCCATTTTTTTCTTTGATTTTTTTTAGATATAGATAGGGTAGATACCATTCTTTATTATATGTCCCGATTCTTTTGAATATATCAAGATGTTCTGAAACCAGAAAGTCGAAGGCGGTTTTACTCATCCCCAAAAAATATCCTGCTTTATTAAGACTTATCAATCCATGCTCGTTCGTATTGTATTTTTCATGATAATATGCGGGCATTAATATGAATCTTTCAATGTCATTTATGTCTTTTATTACTTTCGAAATTGAATACGATTTTAAAACCGTCAACAGTTTTTTTAGCTTTGTTCTTCTATGAGAATTTGGAAGAGATTTAAGAGTGATTTCGGGTTGATCATCAATGAGTTTACAACACGCGTTTTTTATTTTCAGAGCCCTCCAGGAAGCGATTCTTTTTAGTCTTGATTTTTTATAATGACTGATACTTCTTCCCAAATATTGTCTTGGGTTTTTCCCTCCAAATTTTCTTAAAAATTCCAATTCCTCTTCGATCTCGGAAAACAATATATACCCCGTTTTTTTTCCATAGATTTCTTCCCGGATTTTTTCAACTTCGTATCTTGACCCTGAACGCAGGGCACTCTCTATTCTTTTTTCAAGTTCCAGAGCATCATCATATACTTTTTTACTTACCGTTTTCAACTCACCTTCTTCATAGCGAACAAACCACTGATTTAATATGCGTGTCGGATTAATTTTCAATGTTTCTGCTACAAAGCGTAATATTGGCTTTATATCATTATAAAAAACGCGCTCTTGTTTACCGATTAAAGAAAGCTCTCTTATCAGTTCTATTATGTCAGACCTGTCAAATCCCTGGTAGATAAATTTTTGTTCCATCGCTTGTTCTATTTTTTTCTCAACGGTCTGAGTCACTTCGCTGAAAATTCTATAGTCGACCTTCTTAACATTTTTATCTCGGTAGAATTCCCTGTAAAGATCCGCTTCTGACACATCACCATTCAAAAACAACCACAACCGCACCATTTCTCTAAAATATGCGCTATCGACTCTTTTTACAGCCTGTTTCGGCGGCGCTTCGCCAAAAATCAATTTATAATTCTTTGCTGAAAGAGAGTTAATCCTTCCGTGCAACAGATTATAGACAAGATCGTACGGCAGACCGATATCATCAGCCACCTCAGATATCCGACCACTGGAAATTCTTTTAAGAACTTTTTTTAATATCTCTTCATTTAATTCAACCCGTTGTTGTCCGGATGATTTTATTTTTGGGTACATTTCAAGCACCTCTAATAATATAGGATATACGTTTAAATCTCTAAACCGATGTTTAATAATTTAATCCTTAAATGCGACATAAAGAAAACGTTTTTCGCCTCCTATGAGGTTCTGGATTTTGGAAAAAATATATGAGACCGGATGAAAATTGCACGATTGAATGCAACAGCAAATACCACCATGTAGTATTAAAATGCTCACTCAAGAAAAATTGTCAACAATGGAGGTTAGAGGATCCTATAATCTCATGATATGATATATTTTAATGATTCTTCACGGCACATCATTTTTGTGCATTAATTGGAATTTAATTTGCAGAAATAGATATATGCTAAAGTGTCGCACCCTTTTTTTTCAGCAACACCAATACGGCGTAGCAGGCCGGAAAAATTTTTTAATTGAACTGAATTGATGCACGTGATGTTTTAAAATGATGCTTGATCATTGGGCACAGTTATTTTAAGCTGAAGCGGAATAGATTTTGTGACCGAATCCAAAAAAAATATAAGACCTAAGTTGAGCGATTTTCAAGTTTGCCACAAATTAGCCCCGCGTGGCCTGATCTCCGCTTCGCTACGACAAGTCTTGAGCGTAGCGAAATCCCGCTTCGCGGGGGAAGATGTTGTTTCGCTATAGTCGTCTATGCGGAACGGCATCTGACGCAGTAAATGCGGTGAAATTGGAAATCCCAAAGGGTTCCAAATTATTGAAATTCAAAATGTCAGAATACCTTAAAAATATTGTTAAATTACCCATTTCAAAAATTTGAAACGCTCAGCTTAGGTAGGAATTTCCCATGATTACACTTTTAGATTACGGCGCCGGCAATGTTCGAAGCGTCATCAATGCCATTGAAAGTATTGGAGAAACCGTTAAAGTTGTCTCTGATGTGGATGATATTTTGTCTGCTGATAAATTGGTTTTTCCCGGTGTCGGTAATTTCGGCAGTATGATGAGGATCCTGAATCAAAAACAATATGTGGTTCCATTAATAGATTACCTTCACTCCGGCAGGCCGTTCTTTGGCATTTGCTTGGGATTGCATGCACTGTTTGAAAAAAGTGAAGAAGCCCCGGATATAAGTGGTTTGGGCTTTTTTTCAGGACAAGTTAAAAAATTCGACATTGATCTTTCGGTTCCACATATAGGATGGAATGGCGTCAACATAAAAAAACCGAGTCAGACTTTTTACGGTCTGCGGGGTGATGAAAAGTTTTATTTTGTGCATTCATTCTTCGTTGAGCCCGAAGACAACCCCATTGTTTTGACCACAACCAACTATGGTCTGGAGTTTTTAAGCAGTATTCAAAA
>PKTV01000556.1 GCA_002868985.1 Desulfobacteraceae bacterium
AACCAAGACCTATTTAGACCCGGATTCATATGGCTTTTATTAACGACGAAGCGTTTTGTGATCATGTCGCCAATAGAAAATATGCCAAGCCAAGTGTAATATATTTAAAGTTCCAACGTATTGTTTTTTAAATCATAATGATTTTACCAATAAAAATACGCATGTTATCCGGAATTTCCTGGTGCATTGCACAAATCTATAAAAGGAAAAAGTATAACCATGTCTAGGAAAAAAAAGAAAATAAGAAACATCGCCAAAACGACAAATACTCAAAAATCCAATAACGATAAAACTGCCGATAAAAAGGCGATTGTTATGGGAACCGATAAAAAAAGCCGCTTCCCTCTAATTGCCGTCATCCTCAGTGTCGTATTTATAGCGGGAGGCGTTTACTATGCGATCAACTCCGGTAACAGTAAAGCTTCCTATGACACATCAAGCTTTTCTATGAACAGTACCGCGTCCAAAGTAACCTACCCTGTAAGCCTTTTCGATGACCACAAGGCACGTCACTACGTTTACAAAGGTAAAGATGTCACTATCAAGTATTTCATTTTAAAGAGTTCTGACGGTATCATCCGCGCCGCTTTTGATGCCTGTGATGTCTGCTGGAAGGCCGGGAAAGGATACTACCAGGATGGCGATGTCATGGTCTGCCGAAATTGCGGACGAAGATTTGCTTCTGTACTCGTCAATGTGGTTCAGGGTGGATGCAATCCTGCCCCCCTGAAACGGAAAATCGAAGGTGATCAATTGGTGATCTATATCAATGATATCCTGGAAGGAAAACAATATTTCAATTTCTCGGGAAGGATTTAACACCATGACATTAAAAGAAATTGCTTTAAAAAATCTGGTGCGGCGCAAAAGTAAGGCGGCCTTTATTCTTGCCGGACTTGTCATTGGTGTGATGACCATGGTCGCCGTTATCAGCCTTGTTGAGGCAATGACCAGCGACATTAACGAAAAACTGGAAAAATACGGTGCCAATATTCTGGTTGTCCCAAAAACCGAAAACCTTCCGCTCACGTATGGAGGAATTTCATTGGGGGGGGTCTCATTTGAAATGGAAGAAATCCGTCAAGCAGATCTGGCCCGAGTCGGTTCAATAAAAAATGCATCCAATGTTGCGGCAATGGGACCCATTGTTTTGGGCGTCATTCAAGTGAACACGCACAAGGCTCTGTTGGCCGGGGTCGACTTCAAAGCGTCAAAAATTTTGAAGCCCTGGTGGCAGGTGACAGGAACGCTTCCAGGAGAAGACGGGGTCCTTTTGGGCGGTGAGGCTGCCCAGGTGATGAAACTCAAAGCTGGCGACTCGGTGGAGATAAAAAACCATCCGTTTACTGTTTCAGGCGTACTCAAGTCTACCGGTTCCCAAGACGATCAGATGGTCTTTACCCGCCTTTCCACAGCCCAGTCTCTTCTTGGCAAACAGGGACGTGTTTCCATGGCTGAGGTGGCGGCGCTGTGTAAGGATTGCCCAATCAATGAAATGGTCAGACAGATTTCCGAGGTTTTGCCCGGCGCCAAAGTGATGGCTATCCAGCAGGTTGTGAAGGGGCGCATGGAAACTCTGGCCCATTTCAGAAAGTTTTCATTCGGCGTGTCAGGCATCGTCCTTCTCATCGGCAGTTTGGTAGTGCTCGTGACCATGATGGGCAGTATTAAAGAACGAACGGATGAGATTGGAATCTTCCGGGCCATCGGCTTCAGGAAAAGCCATGTCATGAGAATCGTTTTTATCGAGGCCGGAGTTGTTTCCGGATTGGCGGGTTTATTGGGGTATCTTGGCGGCATCGGCGCCGCTAAGATCGCTATTCGGTTTTTTTTCGACAGCCAGACGGTCTCAGTGCCTTTAGACTTTAAACTGGCAGGTAGCGCCTTTGTCTTGGCGTTAACCGTGGGACTGGTTTCAAGCGTTTATCCGGCCCTTATGGCCGCACGACTCGATCCCAATGAAGCATTAAGAGCACTTTAGGAGGTGCCATGACGTATATAGTCGCAGAAAATCTTGTTAAACTATACCAGAATGGACATGGCCCGGTTACAGCCATTAGCGACATTAATTTTGAAATCGAAGCCGGCGAGTTCGTCGCTATAATGGGTGAATCCGGAGCCGGCAAATCCACCCTTCTCTCCATCATGGGTGCCATGAACGCCCCCACGTCAGGCAGTTTAAGGGTTGACGACATTGACATCTACAGCCTTGGACAGGATCAGAGAGCAGATTTTCGCAGGGAATTTTTAGGGTTTGTCTTTCAAAGCTTCCACCTGATACCCTATCTGACGGTTGAAGAAAATGTCATGCTCCCTTTGACCACCGTAAAAAAGCCCGGCAGGATAAAAAAGGCCATGGCGGAAAAAGCGCTTACCAGCGTCGGCCTGCAGGGAAAGAATCAGCGGTTGCCGAATCAAATCTCGGGTGGAGAAAAAGAAAGAGTGGCCATCGCACGGGCCATTGTCAACCAACCACGGATTCTCTTGGCAGATGAGCCTACTGGCAATCTCGATTCCAAGACGACCCGTGAGATTATGGAATTACTACAAAGACTCAATTCAGAAGATATGACCATTATCATGGTCACCCACAGCCATGAATGCGCCGGATATACCCGTCGAATACTGGCGGTTAATGACGGCCGATTGGTAGAATCGGGTTGA
>PKTV01000222.1 GCA_002868985.1 Desulfobacteraceae bacterium
AAAGCCGTGGAACTGAAAGAATAAGTTGTTCGTTGTTAAGCTTATAACTTAGGGGCTTCGCCCCAATTGGAATGATGGAATATTGGAATAATGAGTTCTGGGATAATACAATTTTAGGTTAATGGTAAAATTTGTTTTGAGGATAAAATTAGAAATGATTAATATCCTTTTAAAAACCAATCTTCCAGTATTCCACCATTCCATTATTCCATATCCGAGGCAAGCGTTAAAGCCTCAAAAAATGTCCTATATTTTCATTAAGTTGTCGAAATTCCGAGACGTTAAAGTAGAGGCATGGAAAAAATCGAGAAATTCTGTAAAACATATTTATGAACTGACGTCTAAATTACCCGATGCAGAAAAATTTGCTTGAAAACGAACAATAACATCATAAAATACATACAAAAACTTAACAATTTAGCAAAGAAATGGAAACTGAGAATGAATTCTTTTTTGAAAAAAACAAATAATATCTCAAAAGTTTGTCTTATTGGTTTGATACTGATTGTCGTAAGTGTCGGCATTCCGCTGTCGGCATTTGCCAAACCGCTTCAGGTGGCCATTGTCCCGTTTAAGGTGAATGCGGAAAAGGACCTTTCATTTTTAAAAGACGGTATTGTCGACATGCTCTCGTCCCGCCTTTATTGGGAAGACAGGGTCAACATCATCAATCGGCAAGCCACCGAAAAGGCGGCTGCAGCTGTTGACGGGCCGTTGAATGAAAGCAGGGCGCGGAAGCTGGGAACTGGGCTGGGAGCAGATTACATACTTTTCGGAAGCCTTACGGTTTTCGGCAACAGCGTGAGTATCGATGCCAAGAGGGTGGATGTATCCGGTAAAAAACAAACCCTCACATTTTTCAACCAGAGCCAGGGGATGGACCAGGTGATTCCCGGCATCAACCTTTTTGCATCCGACATCAATGAAAAAGAGTTTGGCCGGGTCATGGAAACCCGTCAACGGGCGCCGGCCGCCGGGCCGTCTTCTACCCAAACCGTCCAATCCCAGGCAGACGCTCGGGCCCATCCGGATAAACTCATTGTTGGTGGTATTGCCGGCGGTGAACTTCAGGGAAACCAAAAGGGGGCGCCGGGTTCTGCATTTATGGCCACAGAGTCGGCAGGGAGCCAGAGCACCAAATTCTGGAAAAGCAGGAGCATTAAACAGCGGATTACCAGCATTGCCATCGGCGATATTGACGGTGACGGTAAAAATGAAACGGTGTTTACAACAGAGCATACGGTTGAGGCTTACCGGTATGACAACCAGCGATTTATAAAAATAAGCACCCTTGCAGATCGCAAACTGGACCATCTCATCGGCGTGGATGTGGCGGATATCAATGGCAACGGTGTGGCTGAAATATATGTCTCTGCTCTGGATCCGTATCGAAAATACGTCAAGTCCTTTGTCTTGGAATTTTCCGGAAAAAGCTATGCTGAAATTGTCAAAGATACTGACTGGTACCTGCGGGTTGTTGACATGCCGCAGCGGGGAAAGGTTCTGATCGGTCAAAAACAAGGGCTGGAGAGCCCTTTTGACAAGCCCATCTTCGAGCTGGTGTGGCAGAATTCCGGATATGAGCCCGCCGACCGGGTCATGGGTTCCAAACGTGCCAACGTTATGGGCTTTTCCCTCGGACATGTCATGGACGACGGATCTGAAGCAGCCGTGGTGTATGATAAGCTTGATAAACTCAGGGTGTACGGTTCATCCGGGAAAGAGATTTGGAAAGACGGGGAAAAATCCGGCGGCACCCCCCATTATTTCGAATTGCCGGACGACGGCGCCAAGGACATGAAAAACTATGCATACTACCCCATGCGCATTTTGATCAAAGACATCAACAAGGACGGAAAAAATGATGTCATCACCGTCAGAAACCAACGCCTCAGCGAACTCATTTCGTTCAGAAGCTTTACCTACGGCGAGATCGAAGTCCGGAACTGGGATGGCATCGGCCTGGCCGTACTCTGGAAAACACGCAAACTTTCTGGATATTTCAGTGATTTTGGTGTGGGAGACTTTGACAACGACGGGCAGGACGAACTGGTGGCCGCCCTTGTTATCAACACCGGGGCTGTGGTAACGACCCGACCAAAGAGCACTTTGATTGCCTACGAATTGGCCAACTAGCTGCCTCAATACTACAAACACAAAAAAGGCCTGGAAGGTTTTGGTCATTGAATATTGGAATTTGAGATTTATTTGGAATTTGGTGCTTGGAATTTGTGATTTTAAACACAAAACTCCAAGGAATAGCCTTTTATCTCTGCCCCTATCGATACGGGACATGTAAGGCCCATCGAAGATCCCGCATTGCGGGGGAAGACCAGGTTTTCAATGTAAAAATAAAAACCCGAAGGCGTATCCGCCTCCGGGTTTTTTTAATGTTAAGCCTGTTCAGACAAAATTATTTAAAATCAATTCTCCAGAACACACCAAAGATGGTGGCATCGCCCTGATCGGTAGATAAACTATCGTTGACCTGGTCTTTATTATCCTGGAAGATAAGTTCAGGAACAATGTAGACGCCGGGAGCCAGGGTGATTTTTGCAAGAAAACCTAATGCATTGGCATCATCTTCGTTATCGAGGGCCGTATCTTGCTCACTTTTCAGGCTTCCATAGCTGGCTTCAAGGGTGAACATGTCATTGACCT
>PKTV01000278.1 GCA_002868985.1 Desulfobacteraceae bacterium
ACCGGTTGCCCTGTATGTTGATATTCTGCACAGAGCGCCGAATGCCCTGGCGGAAAAGATCGTGTCGCTCCTTTTCTGTGGACACAGACGGTCTGTTTTTTTCCGTCGATCACATGGGTTTCTTTTTTTGCGATGTTGTGGCAGACGTCATACAACAGGTTCATGCCAAGATCCCTGGGACCCATACCCAGGACCTTTAAAAATACTTCACGAGATAGGTGCATTAAAATCTGGCGGTTGGCCCATGCATAATTTGCACCACAGGCCATGGCGTTATAATATCTCCTCCCTTCTTTGGATTGAATCATGGCACAGGCAAGCTGTCTGTCCGGAAGATCAAAACCCAGTTTTTTAACATGCTTCGACATAAAAGCCAGAGAATCGTCACAAATCTGGTATCCCAGGCCTCGTGAACCCGAATGGAGCATCAATGTAACCTGGCCTTCAAAAAGCCCGAACACTCTGGCTGCCTCTGGTTCATAGATGGTTTCCACCACGCCGATTTCCACAAAGTGATTCCCGGAACCGAGGGTCCCCAGCTGCTTTTTCCCCCTTTCAAGGGCTCTCGGGCTGACAATATCCGGATCGGCGTTTTCCATGCAACCGCCGTCTTCCGTGAAATCTAAATCCGATGTCTCTCCAAGCCCCTGGCTCACCGCCCATCGACTGCCGTTTTTGAGGACCTTTTTTACTTCGGGGATAGACAGTTTTATGGAGCCTGTTGAACCGACACCCGAAGGAATGTCACGAAAAAGAGCGTCCACAAGCGCTTTGAGTTTCGGTCGTATTTCCTTTTCTATGAGGGAAGTGGTGGCAAGCCGAACCCCGCAGTTGATGTCGTAGCCGACCCCACCCGGAGAGATGATACCCGATTCCCAGTCAAAGGCGGCAACACCGCCGATGGGAAAACCATATCCCCAGTGCATGTCCGGCATGGCTAAAGATGCCTTTAAAATTCCGGGAAGGGTTGCGACGTTGGCCACCTGTTTTAAAGGTTCATTCTGAGAGCTGCCTGCCAGCATCGACTCGGTGGCGTAGATGATTCCCGGTACCCGCATGGCACCTGTTTTGGGGACTTCCCAGCGATATTTGTCTATTTTTTTAACATTTATTGTCATCTTTTGTACCTCATCGATTAATTTGTATTGTGTAACATTGTAGCATCTTGAAAAAAATATCGCAATCAGATAAATTTTGAGCTGGAGGAGAGTGAATAGGAATCCCAGATAAAATAGATGGATGAACTTAGAGACTTCGCTCCAATTGGAATAATGGAATAATGGAGTAATGGAATGATGGGTTTGAAAGGGTTTTTAGCCATTTAACTTATGTTGTTTCCGCCTTTATTTCCAATATTCCAACATTCCATTCTTCCATGCTGACGGCATAAACAAGATTCCACTAATATATGTGTAAATTCTAAGGGTTATAGAAAAACCAGACGTCCCGTTAGATGTCGAAAATAACTCTGGCCTCCCATCCGGAGGGGCTGCTCTTTACTTGGATCTGATGATATGTTACCGCTTTTATTTCGGTGTTGATAGTATGGCGATCCGGCATATAGGCATCAAAATAGATTTTGGCAAAAATTTTGTTTTCGGACAGAGATAATATTTGGACAGATTTTACCAGCATTTCCCTTCCGTTCCACAGGTACAATATCTCTCTGAGCCAGTTGATCATCAGATCGGGCCAGTCCTCTCCCGAGGCCGTAATGTTGCAGGAATCACGGCCTTTTAAAACATCCGTTTCAGTGATCACATCGAACAGTGCCAGGGCGGCATTGGTAAAAAGCTCTTGTGAATCAGAACCAAAAACCTGTATGCCGAAATCAGCGGTATGGTCAATTAAATGGTATGTTTTTTTCATCGGGAAAAAATAAATCCGAATATCGAATTTAGGTTTTTAAAACAAATCGATGTTAAAGGAGCGATCAATTTTCAAAAAAACAGATAAGTTAAAAGTGCCTAAAGTGATCTAAAGTGTCTAAAGTTGTGGAGTCGCTTTGCTCCACTGAATTTATATATAATTGGCAGAATTCCTTAACTTTAGTTCACTTTAGCTCACTTCAAACTTTAGGCACTATCAAAATGCCTCCTTTCAGGAACAGTTCGATTATTACGGTACTGGCCCTGTAGAATTTTATTTGACTTAATAAATTCAAATAATGATCTGCCCTGTCCTTTCCGTACTATACCCTCCTAAGGCTTCAACCTGATTTTTGAACTCGGAAGAATCGATGATTTCAAGAAGAATCTGAATGTTTTCAGATTCAAAATAGATTTCGGGAATAATAAGGTCATATTGCTCTGTAACCACCGGGACAAAATCGAGGTTGAGTGCCTTGGCAGCCGCATAAATGCCAAGCGCAACATCAACCGTGCCGCTCTGCACCGCCACAGCCACTGACATGTGTGTAAATTCTTCATTTTCATATCCGTTGACGTCAGATGGATCGATACCCAGCTGTTTCAACCGGTAATCCAGAAGAATCCTGGTTCCGGAACCTGCCTGACGATTTAAAAACAGAATGTCTTTTCGACCAAGGTCCTCAATGGTCTTGATGGTCTTGGGATTGCCCCGTGGCAGGATGAGTCCCTGGTCTCTTAACACAAGATGTACCAGTTTCACTTTCATGCCCGAAAGGTATTTTTTTACAT
>PKTV01000223.1 GCA_002868985.1 Desulfobacteraceae bacterium
CATTCAAGAATCGCAAAGCGATGGCCGGGATGCATTCTTCTTTCTTTACCAATTTCTCCAATCTAATAAATCGTTTGTCATATTTCATTTCACCTCCTTGTTTCATTGTGTCAACATAGCCTGTTCAATAGAATCCAGCCTCTGTATGATATCGGTGATTTCAAGGCCTTTAAGCGATAATTCCAGGATGATCTTTGTTGCCGAAATCCGGGAAGCTGCCGGAGCTTCTCTGTCGTGAAGGATTTCTCTGAGGACATCCACGGCCTCGGCCGAGGCCTTTTGGATTTGGCCGATCGAATTATCGACAATCTGTTTGTTTCTGGCATGATGAAGCCTTGTGAGGATGTGTTCCACACCCGAAATTCGGCATTATATCTTCACTCTCGAAAACACATCATCTCCCAGACCGGTCACGACGCCATTTTTTAAATAGTGGTATCCGATGGCGGCAATCATGGCGGCATTATCGCCGCAAAGCTCGACCGAAGGAATATGAACCGTCAACCCTTTGCGTTCGGCATCATGTCTGATCTTTTCCCTCAATCGGTTGTTTGCAGCCACACCGCCCACCACAGCAACATGGTCGCATCCTTTGGCCATTGCAGCATGAACAATTTTATATGTCAAAACATCCACCACTGCCTCTTGAAATCCAGCCACAATATCGGGGATCCGGTGCAAGTAGTCATCACTATGGGTCTGAATATATCGCCTAACAGCGGTTTTAAGTCCGCTGAAACTAAAATCAAAGGTTGATTTATCTATAAACGGTCTGGGAAAGGAAATATTTTTAGGCTCTCCCTTTTTGGCGAGCCGGTCGATGACTGCACCGCCCGGATAGCCGAGGCCGAGCATTTTGGCCACCTTATCAAAGGCTTCTCCGGCGGCATCATCTCTTGTCTGTCCCATAAGTTCATATCTGGTGTGAGAAGTGACATGGTAGATGCTGGTATGTCCGCCGGAGGCAAGAAGTGCGACAAAGGGAAACGGCGGCGGATCTGATTCTAAAAACACGGAATTGATATGACCTTCAAGGTGATTGATGCCCACCCAGGGAATGTCCAGTGCAAATGAAAACGCCTTGGCAAAGCAGAATCCCACCAGCAATGCACCCACGAGTCCGGGTCCACGGGTCACCGCAACGGCACCAAGGGCTTTTGAATCAATACCTGCATCAGATATTGCCGTGTTGACCACCGGTGCAATCGCTTCAATATGTTTCCTTGAAGCCAGCTCAGGCACAACGCCGCCGTAGGGATAATGTACGGCGATCTGGGACGATATAACGGAAGATAGTATTTTATTGCCGTCAGCAACAACAGCGGCAGCGGTTTCATCGCAGGATGTTTCAATGCCGAGAATAATCATTTCTGTTTTGTTTTTCCCGTTGCACTCCCGGCACCGGCTTTTTTCGCTGCTCAGCTTTTGCAGACGGTTTTTCCTTTCTGTGCGTTCCCAACCCATTTCAACAGCTTTAAGAATGGGTTTTTAATATTTAGAATGCCCTGTTTATTGTCGGTAGGGTCGATTTTCAGTTTCATTATCTATTTTCACACCCACTGAACCCGCTCTTTTGTCCCCTTTCGTTCCACAACCTCTCCAATAAAAAAAGCGTTCTCTTTCATGGCGATGAGACGATCCAGAATTTCCTGGGCACTCTCTTCATGAACAACGGCAACCAAACCGATGCCATTGTTAAACGTCCGCATCATTTCTTTTTCGGATATATTGCCGGCCTGCTTCAAATATGTGAACACAGGCGGCACATCCCAACTGTTTTTACGCAAGACAACATCACACCCTTCCGGAATAACTCGAATAATATTATCTGTAATTCCTCCTCCGGTAATATGGGCAAGTCCAAAAACAGGCAGATCTTTGATAATGCTGTGAATGGTCTCAGAATATATCCTTGTCGGAGTAAGGAGTTCTTCACCGATGGTTCGGCCGAGTTCCGATACATATGTGTCGATCTTCAATCCGAGAATCTCAAAACAGACCTTTCGTACCAAAGAGTATCCATTGCTGTGAAGCCCACTGGACGAAATTCCGATGAGTTGATCACCAACATGAATTCCCGAGCCGTCGATTATTTTGTCGTTTTCAACAAGCCCCACCACAAAACCGGCAAGATCATATTCATTATCTTTATAAAATCCAGGCATTTCTGCGGTTTCCCCGCCGATAAGGGCACACCTGGCCATCCGGCATCCTTCACCGATACCAGTGATGACATCCGTGGCGGTTTTGGTTTCAAGTTTTCCCATGGAGAGGTAATCGAGGAAAAACAGGGGTTTTGCCCCCTGAACGACGATATCATTCACACACATAGCAACAAGATCGATGCCGATGGTATCGTGTTTTCCCATCATAAAAGCGATTTTGAGTTTGGTTCCAACACCATCTGTGGAACTGACGAGAACCGGACTTTCCATGCTGGCGATGTTGAGTGAGAACATCCCGCCGAACCCCCCGATTTCGCTGATAACGCCTGACCTGAAGGTCTGTTTGGCAATTTTTTTAATGCATCCGACAAATTCGTCGGCTTTATCAATATCAACTCCTGCATCCGCATACGTCAGTGGTTTTGTCATGTTTAGTCCTTTTAAAAGGTTCGAGATCAATGTTTACCCTTCCGTTGCATAAATAACACGTC
>PKTV01000117.1 GCA_002868985.1 Desulfobacteraceae bacterium
CAAATACTCCACTGGTGGAATTAAACGAAATTCTGAGAGTTCAAAAACTTGACCTTCTGCTTGACATCATTCGCGGAGGAGGAGACTGGCCAAAAACCGAATCACTGGCACGGCTTTTGGGTGA
This sequence comes from Desulfobacteraceae bacterium, assembly GCA_002868985.1. GTDB lineage: Bacteria > Desulfobacterota > Desulfobacteria > Desulfobacterales > UBA11574 > UBA11574. The sequence goes on from PKTV01000117.1 coordinate 125, forward strand.
ATTTCAACTCGATCCTGCAACCTGTGTTTTTATCGGCGACGGAAAAGGAGATTTGTCCGCCGCCCGATACACAAAGGTTCCATTTGTCGCAATCGATCCGGATACCGGAGAATTCAAAGGAGAAGACGGATTCGACGGCCCCTATAAAAATTTGTCGGAATGGGGGAAGAAACGACTTGTACAAATCCGGGGATATGATTGAAAAAAGAACTTTTACAGGTGCTTTTATGAAAAAAATGCTGCTGTTTAATGTCGACTTTAAATCAATGTGATTGTGTGATATTTGCATGATAAAATAATGGATGGCAAGAAAAAATGTATGTTCTGGACTGCCTTCAAGCGTATTAAGCTTGTTTTGTAACGCGTTAAAAATAATGTGGTTTAAGTAGAGGTCATATTATGAAAGTAGACGGCAAAGACTTACGACCTATTTGGCTGGATGAAGATTTAAAAACAGTAAAAATCATCGATCAGAGACTTCTCCCGCATAAATTTGTTATTACCGATCTTAAGACCGTTGATGATATTATCATAGCTATCAAAGAGATGTATGTCAGAGGGGCGCCGCTGATCGGTGTAACAGGGGCGTATGGTGTGTATCTCGCGATATTGAATTCGCTGTCTAAGGATATTGAAGGTCGTTATCTGATAGAGGAATGTGACAGATTGAAATCAGCCAGGCCAACGGCGGTGAATCTTGTCTGGGGTGTAGACAAGATGTTATCCGCGGTGTTCAGCGTATCGGGTACTTCAGAAAAGATCGATGCCGCCCGAAAAGAAGCTGAAATAATTGCCGAGGACGAAGCTGAAAACTGCCGAAAAATTGGCGAATTCGGAGTCAGTTTGATTGAAGATATCAGCCGCAGAAAAAAAGGCGAAACCGTTCACCTGCTGACCCATTGTAATGCCGGGTGGCTGGCCTGCATCGAATACGGTACGGCAACGGCGCCGATGTATGCAGCATATGATAGGGGGATCGATATCCACGTATGGGTTGACGAAACCAGACCCTTAAACCAGGGTGCAAGACTGACAGCCTGGGAACTGGGCAAACACGGCATACGCCACACGGTCATCACCGACAATGCCGGCGGTCATCTCATGCAGCACAAAATGGTGGATATGGTGATCACCGGGACCGACCGGACCACTTTCACCGGAGATGTTGCCAATAAAATCGGGACCTACCTTAAGGCCCTTGCTGCCCGGGACAACAATATTCCTTTTTATGTCGCCCTTCCATCCAGTACATTCGATTGGACGCTAAGAGATGGAATAAAAGAGATTCCCATCGAAACACGCGATCCGGATGAAGTTCGATATGTTCAGGGCATGGATCAGGGGAAGACGATGGATGTTCTGATTACGCCTGAATCCAGTCCGGCTGCCAATTTTGCTTTTGATGTGACACCCGCCAGGCTGGTGACCGGTTTTATCACTGAACGGGGGATATGCAAGGCTTCGGAAAAAGAGATACTTAAGCTGTTTCCTGAAAAGAAAAATCCTTGACTTTTTCTGACTCAACACTTTAAATCACATCATGCTGACCGAACTGGATAAAAAAATCATCGCTTCAATTCAGGGAGATATTCCGATAACCGAGCGGCCGTATTTAGAAATTGCCGAAAATCTGGGTATTTCTGAAGAATTGCTCCTAAAAAGCCTGAAAAATCTTTGTGATAAAGGGGTTATCCGGCGATTTGGCGCTACCTTACGCCATCAAAAAACCGGATATGAAGCCAATGCCATGGTGGCATGGCAGGTGGATGAAGACCGCGTTGATGTGGTGGGAGAAAAAATGGCTTCTTTTAGTTCGGTTTCCCATTGCTACCGAAGAAATCCCAAAGATGATTGGTTGTACAACCTGTACACCATGATCCATGCAAAAGATGAGGCATCCTGTTGGGAACTCGCCCGCAGTATTTCCTTAGAAACATCCATTGACAACTACACCCTTCTTTTTAGCCGAGAGGAATTAAAAAAGACGTCCATGGAGTATTTCCCAACGGACGATGATTATTAATCAACACGGTTCTGTGTGAAATTCGATACCCCTCATATCCTTCTGATCAATCCCTGGATCCACGATTTTGCCGCTTATGATTTCTGGGCCAAACCCCTGGGACTTCTGTCGCTGGCATCGATACTGCGTTGTCATGGATTCAACATCTCCTATATTGACTGCCTGGATCGTTTTCATCCCGAGGCACCACCAACCGACCCGCATGCCCGATTCGGCAAGGGACCGTATTTTAAAACCCGGATTCCTAAGCCTGACGGCTTGGAGGATATAGCACGTAATTTTTCAAGATATGGGATCCGAAAAGCGTGGTTCAAGAAAGACCTGATTTCCACCGAAAAACCTGACCTTGTGCTCGTGACTTCCATGATGACGTATTGGTACCCGGGAGTACAGGAGACTATAGCGGTGGTAAGAGAGGTTTTTCCGGAAGTGACCATTGTATTGGGGGGGATATACGCCACTCTCTGCCGGGAACATGCCCAGAGTCATTCGGGCGCCGACTGGA
>PKTV01000355.1 GCA_002868985.1 Desulfobacteraceae bacterium
CTTTTTCCTGCAATTGAAATAAAAAAAGGGGGGGAATTTGAAAGGCCGTGGGAAATTTTTGTGTTACAAAATGTTTTCTGCCTGCGAAAAACGCAGGCAGAAAACGATGCTTGGTTAGAGATCAAACTCTAACGGCGTAACGGTTTTAACCAGTTCCAATTGGTGCATTTCTTCAATAACATGTGGTGGAAGCGATGCATTGGTTTTGAGAAAAATGATGTTTAATTCGCCACCTTCTTCTTGCCCCACCTGCATCTGATCGATATTGATGTTATTTTTTCCAAGAAGCGTTGCAAAACTTCCGATGGCCCCGGGCTTGTCAAAATTGTATATCAGTGAGATATGGCCGTTTGGAATCAATTCCAGCCGGAAATTATTTATTTTTACGATTCTCAGCTCGTTTTTGCCGAATATGGTTCCGGTCACGGTATTGGACATTTCAGTCGTCTCAACCTTGACGGTGATCAGGTTGATATACTCTCCGGAGTCATCACTGGTTGCTTCGGTAACCTTTATGCCCCTCTCTTTTGCCAGAACCTGTGCATTGACAAAATTCACATCATCTTTTACCACATGGGTCAGCAGCCCCCTTAAAACCGCTATGCTGACCGGTGACAAATCAAGCCCCTTAAAATCACCGGCGTACTCGATGACCACTTCTTTAACGGCGCCTTTGCTCAACTGTGCCTGAAGGCTGCCCATCTGATTTCCAAGGGTTAATAACGGATTGAGTTTTTTAAGGATATCCCCTGTCACCGAAGGAACATTGACCGCATTTAAAACCGTTCCGTTTTTTAAATAATCAATGATCTGGCCGGCCACATCGACGGCCACTTTGGTCTGGGCCTCCTGGGTGGAGGCTCCCAGATGCGGCGTGCAAATGAGATGATCCAGTTCAAAAAGCTGGCAAACCCCCGGAGGTTCGCTCTCAAAAACATCCAGGGCTGCTCCGGCCACTTTGCCCGAGTTCATGGCGTTATAAAGGTCGTCTTCATCCACAATACCACCACGGGCACAGTTGACGATCATTACGCCATCCTTCATTTGATCGAAAGCATCCTTGTTGATCAAACCGGTGGTGTTTTTCAGTTTGGGGACATGCACCGTGATATAATCAGATTTTTTGTATAATTCTTCAATGGATACGCTTTCAAAACCCGATTTTTCAATCAGTTCCGGCGTGACAAATGGGTCGTATACAATCACCTGCATCCTCAGACCTCGGGCACGGTCTGCCACGATGGAGCCGATTTTTCCAAAACCGACGACGCCGAGAACCTTGTTGTATATTTCTCTGCCCTGGAGCTTCTTTTTGTCCCATCTTCCGGCTTTCAATGACGCTGTTCCTTCCGGAATATTACGTGACAGGGAGAGAATCATGGCAATGGCATGTTCAGCGGTGGTGATGACGTTTCCGCCCGGCGTGTTCATCACAATGACGCCCCGCTTTGTCGCTGCCGGAATGTCGACGTTATCGAGACCGATTCCGGCACGACCCACGACTTTTAATTTCGTTGCTGCATTCAAAAGATCCTCTGTCACCTTTGTCGCACTCCGAATGACCAGCCCGTCATAATCTGCAATGATGCCTTTAAGTTCTTCAGACGACAGTCCGGTCTTAACATCAACATCGATCCCCTCTTCTTCCTGAAACATCTTGATGCCGGCTTCACCAAGGTTGTCACTCACCAACACTTTCATGATTTTCCTCCTAAAAACAAATATATATGGGTTTTAACAACGACCATGTCAAAAAAGATCAAAGCATTATAGTTGATTTTTTTTTTGATTCAACCCATTTTTTATTTTTTTAAGTGCTCCTCGTATTTTTATGACCCTGTTTATTTTCGATCAAATACGGCTTTAAGTGTTGCAAACGAAAAGCCCTCCAATAATCCGTATAGCTGTGATAAAAGCATGCCTGAAAGCATAAGTGTGCAGCCGATCAGGCCTCGGGAACTGAGGGTTTCATTTAAAATGAGCCAACCGCCGAAAGCGGCAAAAACCGATTCCAGACTAAAAAGTATGGCTGCATGAGCAGGGTGGGCGTTTCGTTGAGCGACCACCTGAAGGGTGTAAGCCACCCCCACGGAAAGGACACCGCCATATAAAATGGGTATGGTGGCCTGAAATAATGCATTTAAAGCGATTTCTTCGAAGATGAATGCCGTGATAAGGCTTAAAAAAGAACACGCAGAAAACTCGGCAAACGCCAGTTTTAAAGGGTCTATTTTGGGTGAAAGCCATCCGACAATAAGGATTTGTATGGCCCAGAGAAAAGCACCGATAAGTTCCAGCAAATCGCCAAATGATATGGTGAATTCATCGGTAACGCTCAGGAGATAAAGCCCTGCTGCGGCAAGCAAGGCTCCGATCCAGGTTCCGGCGTTGGGGTGTTGGCCCCAGAAAAGGCCCAGGATCGGCACAATGACGACATAAAGACCGGTGATAAAACCGGCATTTCCTGCCGTTGTGTAGACCAGCCCCACCTGTTGCAGGGATGCGGCTGCAAATACGGTGATTCCCAATAAACCGCCACCGAATATCAACGTTTTTGTGCCGGCAAAGGAAGCACTTTTTCTCGAGGTATTTTTCTGGATGCCGTTTCTTAGGATCAGCGGCAAAAGAACGAGACTCCCTAAAGCAAACC
>PKTV01000294.1 GCA_002868985.1 Desulfobacteraceae bacterium
TAGGCGATTTAACGTTATGGATGAAACCATTGATTAAAGCAGAAACCTTTATGAATAGCCAGGGCAGGTTCTTTCATTACGAGCCCTTATTCACGAGTTCTTTCAGCAAAATTTTAATTATACCTAAAGCGGCAATGCTTTCAATAGACTGAAGTGTTACCATAAAAAATTATTTCGGCACGTGTGTCAAAGGATTCTTTTAAGATGCTTCATCACATCGGCCTTGCCAGTTTCGACAGTTCTTCTTTTACATCATCAATAATATCATAAAACCACATCACATCCTCAATGGTCAACCGACCGGCCTTACGTTGAGACTCTTTCCCGTCTTTTCTTTTAAATATCCTCGGTCCGATCTGAACTTTCGGCTCACCGTCACCATATTGATTGATGGTAACAAGCAGCCCGGTCTCATCACATTGCCATTTCTTTAAAATTTTGTCCTTTTCCGGATCAAATGCCATATTCTCCTCCATTTTCAGTTATAACAGCAATAGTCAGATTAATATTTCTAATTTAATGCAGCGCTAGTTTCGAATCCACAGTAAGAACAGATATTCACCATATATATGAGGGGTCGGAAATTCTACAACCCAATAAAAATATAGGATATTTTTTGAAGCTTTAACGCTTGCCTCGAATATGGAACAATGGAATACTGGAATACTGGAAGGTTGGTTTCTAAAAGGATATTATCCATTTTTAATTTTATCTTCAACACAAATTTTACCATTAACCCCAAATTGCATTATCCCAGAACCCATTATTCCATTATTCCAGCATTCCAGCATTCCAATTGGGGCGAAGCCCCTAACTCGTGCATTCTTAAATATGATTCCATATTCTGTCAAATCCATTTTGAAAGTTACGCCAACGAACATGCAGTTTACACCATGACCCTTATTAAAAGCCATCTCAAAAATACATCTAACGTCCAATTACGGCGTTGCAACCCTCTTCAAAATACTCACATACTCACATGTATGCTCCGCTTTTTCATCGGCTTGCCGCCCCCGAATATCGGGATTTCGCAAAGCTCAACTTGCTATTGAACGTAATCTGCTTTTTTGAGATGGCTTGCAGTATTTATGACACAATTCGGATAAATTCAGCTTCCATCTCCGTCCGACAGACCTTGACAGCCTGAATCAACCGGCTGAACTTATCTTGAGTATGGCGGGCTTTTTGGCGTAAATTCGCCTGCTGGGTGGGGCACAGATACCAGGTGCAAACCCAGGGTCTGGTCATTCTCGGCAGCACACAACCTTTAAGGCTCCAGTAGCGACAAACCTTTTTCAAATTCGGCAAGAGCTGTGCGGGAGGAATTTGATGCCTACCGAGATGAAGAAACAAAAGATCCTTAAAATCGATCCAGACTTTGGCTGAAAGACAGCAGGGATCCGGACACCAGGGACACGTGGCCTTGCACAGATCATCCAAAATCAAAAATATTGATGCCAGACGAGTCTGAACCTTATGCGCCAACGCCATGGCCCGATCCATGTCGGTCAGGTTCCGTTGCATAAGAAAACTGAGGCTGCGGTTTGCCTCCTGCCATGTATCTATAGAATTCCACGGTGGTATATCCAGATCAAAATTGCTTTGCATAGGGTACCATAATTAAGATAATTAAAAATTACAACTCAAGTTTTGCACCCGAATATTTTACCTAAACTGAGCGTTTCAAATTTTTGAGACGGTTTATTTAACAATATTTTTAAGGTATTCTGACATTTTGAATTTCAACAATTTGAAACCTTACGGGATTTCCAATTTTTATCCGCCTCAGGAGGATCACCGCATCTACTGCGTCAGATGCCGTTTCGCATAGACTAACAGTGAAACGACATCTTCCCCCGCGGAACGGGATTTCGCTACGCTCAAGACTTGTCCAAGCGAAGCGTAGATCCCGCTCCGCGGGGCTCATTTGAGATAAACTTGAAAATCGTTCAACTTAGGTTCTAAAAAGCCCTTGTATACGATTTCACCTTAAAATTTTTCTCGACACACTACGCTTTTTTTAACGTTGCTTAAAACAAACGATACGAAACTTGAGTTCTAATAAATCATTTGAATGCCGATCGGCATGCCCAATTTTTCCAATTTTATACAAAAAAGGACTTGAAAGCTTTTTAGCATTGTGTTAGGCGTTTCCTTTGGTTTTTTATGCCCATCATTTAAGACGTTGAAAGGATTGTATTAAGATGACTCCAAAAAGAGAAATGCAGATTGCTTATATCCTTATTATTGTTTTGCTCTTTGTGGGTGTTATAAGCTATGCAGCCTTTCCTGCCAAAACACCGGATGAACCGATAAGGTTAATGTACAAAACGGTTGCGGGAAAAGTTTTATTCGACCACAAAACCCATTATACGGAATCAGGATATGCTCTCGCCTGTAATGAATGTCATCATCACCCGGAAGAACCCGAAGAAGGTCAAACAGCGAATATATCTTGCGGCATCTGTCATCAAACCCTGGAAAAAGATCAAACATACCCTGAATCCTGTCTTGATTGTCATGAAGCTTAAGATCTCGAAGAATCGGAAATGACCAAAAAATCTTCACCTGCAAAGAAGGCGGAGTTTACATAACATGACACCAGTTGCACCTCTCTTCTTCCGGGCCGGCTTCAACTTCCTGA
>PKTV01000498.1 GCA_002868985.1 Desulfobacteraceae bacterium
ATATGCCTGCCTGTCCCGATAGATTTCCCGTCGGGGCGGTTATTTTTTTCGAATGCCTTTTTATCCCGTTCTTTCCAGCGGGGGATCTTGAATAAAAATACTGATTTATGGATGGACACTAACTAAAGGTTTAAAAAAGAGCGTTCACAAATTCAATCGGATCAAATTCCTGAAGGTCTTCTATTTTTTCGCCCACCCCGATATAGTTTAACGGAATTTCAAGAGCATTGCAGATACTGACAACAATTCCGCCTTTGGCTGTTCCATCAAGTTTAGTCAGGGCGATTCCTGTGACATCAAGGGCATCATTGAATAATTCGGCTTGGGACAAAGCGTTTTGACCGGTTGTTGCATCGAGAATCAGAAGTATCTCGTGGGGCGCTCCTGGAAGCTTTTTTGAAATGGTGCGTTTTATTTTTTTAAGTTCTTCCATTAGGTTTTTCCTGGTATGAAGTCTTCCTGCGGTATCCACAAGAACAATATCCGCATCTCTGGCAACAGCCGCTTGAATGCCGTCAAACGCAACAGCCGCAGGATCTTACATATCTTTGTGCTTTATGATGTCTACACCGGCCCTATCGGCCCATATTGTTAGCTGTTCTATTGCTGCAGCCCTGAACGTGTCGGCGGCGGCAATGATCACCTTCTTTCCCGAAGAAGAAAATCTTGCGGCCAATTTTCCGATGGTGGTTGTCTTACCAACACCGTTAACACCGATGACCATGATGACATGGGGTTTGTCCACAATTTCTTGAGACGACTTCGTTGTCGCGTCCAGCAATTCCAGAATTTTTTCTCGAAGTATATTTTTGAGTTGATCGGGCCCCGATATCTCTGAAGATTTTATGGAGATGCTCTGGATAAGGTCCATGGTTGTCTGAACCCCAATATCAGAAGTGATTAAAATTTCTTCAAGTTCCTCCAGTAATTCATCATCGATTTTTCTGTTGCCGGCAAAGAGCTCATTGATGTCGGTTGAAAGGATTTTGCGGGTTTTGGAGAGACCGCTTTTTAAACGTTTAAAGAGTCCTGATGGTTTTTTAGGCGCCGTCTGATCGGCCTCCTGGTCATTGATGTGAGGAGGAGGGGGAGTTTCGTTTTCTAATTTTTGGTGTTCACGGTCATCATTGTTTCCGGAAGGTTGTGTGTCGGCGACATCTTCAGTGTCTAATACTTCCGAATCTTCGTCGATTTTCCGATCGGAAGATATTTTTTCTTCCTGCTTGTGTTTCTTTTTTTTGAACCAGTTGAGTGCCATAACATTTTGGAATTTCTAAAAGTTAATACAATTATAAGATATTTTTTTGAGACTTTAACGTTTGCTCGAGTATGGAATAATGGAAGACCGGAAGGTTGATTATTAAAAGGATATTGTCCATTTTTAGTTTTATCGTCAAAACAAATTTTACCTATTACCCAACATTGCATTATCCCTGTACCCATTATTCCATCATTCCAATTGAAGCGAAGCCTCTAACTCGAGGTCGGGTGTTTTTTCCTCATTTCCTGTTTTTTTATCATCTTGTTTGGGGTTTAAGTTTACCGATACGATTTTGGAAACCCCCTTTTTTTCCATGGTTATACCGAAAAGGGTATCGGCAAATTCCATTGATTTTTTATTGTGTGTTATCATGATGATCTGGGATTTTTCCCCGATGATTTGCAGCAAATCATTAAAACGAAAGACATTGATCTCATCGAGGGAGGCATCAATTTCATCCATGAGACAAAAAGTTGCCGGCTTAATTAAAAAAATCGAGAAGATCAAAGCGATGGCGGAAAGTGCTTTTTCTCCGCCGGAAAGAAGGCTCATTCTTGTCAGTTTTTTCCCTGGCGGGTGTATCATAAACTCTATACCGGTTTCAAGGGGGTCGTCAGGTTGTGTAAGAACAAGTCTGGCGGAACCGCCTTCAAAAAGACGGGGAAACACTTCTTGCAATTTACTGTTGACCTCGTCGAAAGCCTTAAGAAATCGTTCCTGGCTGATTCTGTTTATCTTGTTAATCACCTTGTGAAGATCACCAACTGCTTTTACAAGATCTTCACGCTGTTCAGTGAGAAAATCAAATCGCTCTTTGAGCTGTTCATACTCCTTTATGGCACCCAGATTAACATCATCAAATTTTGCTATTATATTTTTGGTTCGTGTGAGTTCATCTTCTATTTCATCTGCATGTAAATCATTGCCGGTTTCAGGATCTTCAAATTCTGATCTGAGAACCGGAATCGGTTGATGATAGCTTTCTTCCAGTCGGTTTGTAATATTTTCACGTTTAATCAGCCGTTGTGACTGCTCAAGCTCAACCATTCGTGATTTTTGAAGAGTTTTTTCTCGCTCGTTTTGGATCTCTGATAAGGTACTGTCGTTTTCTTTCAGCTTTGCATCAATTGCATTGAAATCTACCTCATTATTTTCAAGAGCTTTTTCAAGAAGCTTCAAGTCATCATACATGCCGGAAAGCGTCTGTTCATATTCTTGTATTTTTTCTTCCAAATGGTGCGTTCTTTGCTTCTTTTGAATAAGCTCTTTTGAAATTTGTTCGATCCTTTGAATCCCATCGTTTTGGAATTCTTTCAGACGCTTTAACGTATTATTGCTGTTTTCCAGTTTGGCATTTAAAGTGGTGAGTTCAAGCCTGAGGTCAATGATTTTTTGATTGAACGCTTCCACATCGGACGATACAATGCTGATTTGTTCCAGTTTTTCGGAAACGAGATCCTGAGCATTTTTGACCTGATTTTCAATTTCAAAGACGGCATTGTTGTATCTGGCGACTTCTTCGTCAACATCAGATTCTTCACCCAAAAGCTGCTCCTGTTCCAGTTGAACAATTTCAAGATGCCTAAGGGCGTTTTTAAGATCTTCGGATGCTTTATAAAGCGCCTTTTCAGCCTCGACTTCGTTATACTTGGCTTTGTTTTCCGATTCCCGGAGCTTTTGCAGGGTGCTTTCAATAGTTCTAACTTCAGATTCCAGTTCTTTTTGATGGTCTCGAGCCGAATTAAGTTTTTGATCTAACTCAATGATATTAAGCTCAATATCTTTGATTTCCTGTTTTTTTGCAAGGATGCCGGATAAATTGTCTTTACTGCCGCCCACCAAAATACCTTGATGAGAAATTAAGTCACCGCTTTGGGAGACAACGGTTTGTAATTTGCCGTTGCTGTTGAAAACGTCTATGGCTTCTTTAATGTCGGTGGTAACGACAACATGTCCTAAGAGCGCTTCTGCGATCTGTTCAAATCCTGGTTTTATGGCAACATGGTTTAAAAGATATTTTGGATGATCCGGTTGATGGTTTGGGCTCGATTTCATGTTTTTGACAGATGTAACCGGAATAAAACCGCTGCGTCCCGCGCCGGTTTTCTGAAGATAATCGATGGAGCCGACAGCAGTCTCTTGATTTTCAACAAGGATGTATTGCAAGGATTCTCCAAGAACGGCTTCCACCGCAGTCCCATATACAGGATCCGGTTCAAGGATATCCGCCATAAGCCCCAAAATACCGTCCTCAAACTCTTTTTGTGGACTGTCGGATGACACGTCTTTTTTGACAGCCTGACTTTTTTTCATTAGCGCCCGGACGCCATCTTTGTACCACTCGAAGTTGCCTTCCATTTTCTTTAGTGCGGTGTAAGATGATCTGGCTTTGTTTCGTTCAAGTTCGAGGGTTTGAGTCAGCTTGACCTGTTGTCCCAGGGCTGTATTTTTTTCGAAAAGTTGTTTTTGGATGATGTCGGTGCGATTTTTCAGATCATCAATTTCTGTTTTGTATGAACTCAGTTGTTCTTCGGCGTTGTTGTTTTTGTCTTTAAGTTCGGAAACCTTTCGGCGTGTTGTAAGTTCTTCCTCATCTATCCTTTTGAGTCGTCTTTTCAGGCTTTCCTTGCTGTTCGTGGCGTTTTGATAGATGTTTTTATATTGAGCTTCCCGGGCGACAAGGTCCATCAAATTTGCTTTGCAGGTTTCAAGCTCTTGAGTGAGTGAAGAGAGTTCATCTTTTATATTTTGCGAAGCTGATTGCTCTTTGTCGAGGGTCGATCTTACGGATGTTATCTCAGCTTGAATACTTATATTCTGGTTTTCACCCCCTTGAACCTCGGCCGTTAAATCCCTGTTTTTTTCTTCAAGGTTTTCACGGGCGGATTCGAGTTCAACAAATTCGTAGGTAAGCCTTTCAACATCTTTGAAAAGATGGGCCTTGTCATTTTCCATCCGGTCTAAATTTCGCTGTGTTTCAAATATGCAGGATTTTTGATCTGAAATTTCCTGATTTTTTGCAGCGCGATCGAATTTGATTTTTTCAAGCGCTGCATCCAGCTTCTTCAACCGGGTTGAATGTTCAATGTCTGTATCGCTTAGATCTTTTAACAGCGCATCGGCTTCATCTATTTGACGTGTGTATTCATCATAATGATGGAGTGCAAGACATATATCGAGTTCCCTGATGCGTTTCTGATATTTTTTATAACGTTCAGCCTTTCTTGCCTGGCGTTTAAGACCCGCCATCTGTCGTTTAATTTCCGAGATAATGTCACTGACACGCAGGATATTTTCGTTTGTGGCTCTGACTTTACCCAGCGCTTCTTTTTTGCGTGACTTATATCTCGTAACTCCTGCAGCTTCTTCAATGATAACCCTTCTTTCTTCCGGCCCGGCATCCGTCATTGCGCCGATGCTTCCTTGCTGAATGACGGCATAGGATTTCGTGCCCAATCCGCTACCGAGAAAAACATTATGTACGTCCTTTAGCCGACAGGGTTGCTTGTTAATGAAATAGCCGCTTTCTCCGGAACGGTAAAGCCGGCGGGTCAGCATGATTTCGGTAAAGTCTTTAAGTTCTTCGGGCGCCGTGCCGTTGTCGTTGGCAAGGGTGAGTGAAACCTCGGCCATATTCAATGCCGCTTTCCCGTTCGAGCCCGAAAAAATGATGTCTTCCATGGACTTACCGCGGAGCTGTTTGGCACTTTGCTCCCCCATAACCCATTTTATTGCATCGACAATATTGCTTTTGCCACAGCCATTGGGACCCACAACCGCAGAAATACCTGGAGGAAATTGAATACTGGCTTTTTCAACAAAGGATTTAAATCCATTTATTTCCAGTTTTTTTAGTTTCATGCAATTAACTCTCCTGTTATTTCTTTCTGCTCATTCTCTAAACTTGTAAGACACATAATCTCATAATAAATATCAGGGATCCTTTTGTTTGTAAAGGGAAAAACACAATGGAGGGTATAAATTTAATTATCTGAATACAATATGTGGTGGATTTGAGTCTTCTCTATGTTTTTCTTTGAGTTGTCAGTTCTTTTTATCCCATTAGAATGTTTTCCTAAATGAGCGTGAAAAAATGAGAATATATATAACAGTTTAAATTTATTGACAATTTATTATTTAAACAGCAAATTAATACTGTAACTGTTTGGAAAAAAACATTATTATTGGAACACAAGGATAATTTTTCGATTCCTGATGGAATTAATAGGCTCAAACTGTTATGTTTGCAAGAAAAATTTAAATCCGATCAATAAATTCTCTGTATCCGAACCGAAAATCTGCGTTATTGTCGGAGCGTATTACTGTGTATCGCTTAATAAAAAAATACTGGTTTCTCATCGGGCTTCTTCTTGTTTTGGTTGTGACGTTAGCAGATGCCAGCAAGACGGTTTCGAGCATTGGGAGATGGTTAAAAATGCACCGGGGGCCGGATGCCGTGATTGTCCTGATATTCTTTTTTTCCGGTTTGATATTGAATGCCCGGCAGATAAGATCGGGTGTGATGGATATAAAGGGCATCATTGCCGCCCTAATCGTCATTTTTTTGGTGGCACCGGTTATCGGTGCGCTGTTTGGCGCTATTCCAATAGATACAGGGGTTGTCATCGGAATTTTTGTTGTTGCCGTTATGCCCACAACATTGAGCAGCGGTGTTGTAATGACGGGTGCTGCCGGCGGCAATATGGCACAGGCATTGGTTATCACCATACTGGCCAATGGAGTTGCCGTTTTTACCATACCGGTGGTACTTTCTTTATTGTTAAATCTGGTGGGAGGAACAACGGTTGTCGTCATTGACAAGTTTGCCATCATGATCAAGCTCGGGTTTTATGTTCTTTTACCGCTTTGTATCGGTTTGGCGATAAAAATTTTTGCTGAATCGTTTGTGGATCGATTTGTTCATGGGTTACAAGTGCTGAACCAGTTTTTGGTGCTGGCCATTGTCTGGATGGCCATGTCCCAGGCAAGGGATGCGATTCTAAACAGCGGCGCATCGGTGGGAATCGTTTGTTTATTGGTTTTTAGCTTCCACGGAATACTATTGGTCGCAGCCGGCATTTTTGCCGGATTTTTTAAGCTTGGCAAGGGCCGGCGGGAAAGCGTTATTTTTATGGGCGGACAAAAAACCCTGCCCCTTTCAATAATTTTACAGGTTTCTCTTTTTCCGCAATACGGACTCGCCCTGGTTGTGTGCGTCTTACATCATATGATACATTTGTTAATGGACGGGTATCTGGTGGGAAGGTTGAAGTCATCAGGTGACCTCTGTTCTCCTTTCAAGATACTGCACAAACATTGAGAGCGAAAAGGTTAAAATAAGATATAAAATTGCACATACAAACCAGAGTTCAAAGGGTTGAAGGCTGGTTGTGATCACTTCGCGAGTTGCTTTGGTCAATTCCCGGATCGCGATAAGGCCGAGCAATGATGAGTCTTTTATGAGGCTGATGAACTGGCCGGCAAGAGGAGGTAGGATTCGTCTCAGGGCCTGGGGAAGAATGATGTATCGCATAGATTGAACATAAGTCATTCCCAGAGATTTGGCAGCTTCAATTTGACCGAAATGGATGGACTGGATGCCCGCTCTTACCATTTCAGCCACGTAGGCTCCGGCAAAACAGGCTAAAGCTGCGACACCAAACCACAGTGCCGGGATCTGGCCGATCCCCTGTCTGACAAGAATGTTATTGATCAGTGTGCCCAGAACAAAATACCAGATAAAAATTTGTACCAGCAGCGGCGATCCGCGGATAAACTCGATATACGTTATTGCAGACCATTTAAATGCGGGGTTGGATGATATGCGTGCAATACCGGCGAATAGACCGATGAGTATTCCAAAAACAATGGCGATGATACTGACCTTTAACGTCAGCCAGAGGCCTTGCATTAAAATACCGATCCGCCATTTTTTATACGTGGCCAATATATCTCCGGGAGAAATCAGATCTCCCTCATCGACCCTGATATCAATGTCCGGGACTGTGTAGGACTCGGCTTCTCCGTCGCTTTTTACCCGAATGGTGGCTTTGTTGTCTTCTAATAGTATGGATTCTACTTCACCCTCTATTTCGGCTCTGATTTCAACTTGATCCTGATATACAAAATACTGGGGAATTCTATACCATCTCCATACATAGTCGATTTTCAGCGCAGAATAATAAAGGGATGAGACAATTCCTATGACGAGTATAATAAATATGCCTACGGAAATATAGTAGGAAGAGCTTGTTTTTAACCGTCTCAGAATTAACGAAAAATCCATCTGTTCACCCCGCTAATTTTGGATGTTGTCAAGTATGATTTTACCTTAAAAAATTTTTCGGCCAGCTGCTCTAAACAGCGTTTCCGAAGATTAAGGGTGTAAAACCTGAGTTATATTTTACCAGTTCATCAAAGATGATTTGGATAGAACAAAGGGTTAGATCTGAGGGGAGAGTAACACATATCAGAGGAGTGTGTAAACTCTGTACGAGAATTTTAGATTACAGATAACTTAGTTATAGAATCTGACTTAAAAATAGCTTGGTCCTTTCATGGGTTGGATTTTTAAAGAAATGTTCTGGTGTCCCGACTTCAACGACGGCGCCTTCATCCATGAAAATAACCCTGTCTGCAACTTCTCTTGCAAATCCCATTTCATGAGTAACCACCACCATCGTCATTCCTTCCCTGGCCAGATTTTTCATCACATCAAGAACTTCACCGACCATTTCGGGGTCCAATGCAGATGTCGGCTCGTCAAAAAGCATGATCTTGGGTTCCATGGCCAGAGCACGGGCGATGGCCACCCGCTGCTGCTGTCCACCGGACAATTGGTCCGGATATACATCGGCCTTTTCCTGTATGCCCACCTTATCAAGAAGCGCCATTCCTTTCTTTATGGCCTCTTCTTTGGGTTTTTTCCGAACCACAATGGGCGCTATTGTCACATTTTCAAGGACGGTTTTATGGGGAAACAGATTAAAAGATTGAAACACCATGCCGACCTCAGCACGCACTTTGTTAATGTCGGTCTTCGGATCAAGGATATCGATGCCGTCAATAATAATGCTTCCCTCATCAGCAACATTCAAATAATTAAGACATCTGATGAAGGTGCTTTTGCCGGACCCTGACGGCCCTAAAACAACAACGACTTCTCCCGGATCGATTCGAGCGGTTACATTAACCAGGGCTTTAACTTCGGTCGAATGGCTTATAAAGGTTTTGGAAATATTTTTAACATCAATCATACCGCCAGTTGCCTCCTTTCAAGATACTGCAACAACATCGAAAGTGAAAATGTCAATACAAGATATAAAAGCGCACATACAAACCAGAGTTCAAATGGTTGCAGGCTGGTTGTAACAACTTCACGTGTTGCTTTTGTCAACTCACGAATTGCGATAATCCCCAGGAGCGAGGAATCTTTAATGAGGCTGATGAACTGACCTGAAAGTGGTGGAAGAATTCGACGCAGAGCCTGAGGAAGAATTACGTAACGCATGGACTTCACATATGTCATGCCAAGGGATCTGGCGGCTTCAGTTTGACCACGATGGATGGACTGGATACCGGCACGTACCATTTCTGCCACATATGCGCCTGTAAAACCGGCCAGTGCTGCAATCCCGAACCACAGGGGGGGAATCTGTCCGATTCCATGCTTGGTAAGGATATTGTTGATCAGTGTGCCAAGAACAAAATACCAGATAAAAATTTGCACCAATAGGGGTGAACCCCGGATCATCTCAATATAGGTAATCGCAGACCACTTTAGGGCCGGATTGGAAGAAATTCGTGCAAGACCGGTGAACAGTCCGATGAGTATCCCAAAAACAATAGCGATGATACTCACCTTTAAGGTCAACCAAAGTCCTTCTAATAGAATGCCCACACGCCACTTTTTATAAGTAGCCAGTACGTCACCGTAGAAGATCGTATCGCCTTCTTCTATTTCTAACGCACCCTCAGGAACGGTATACGATTCAGTTCCTTCGAGTCCCTTAACCTGAACAACCGAGACCTCGCCTTTTTTTAAAATACTTAAAGCTTCGCCGTCTATCTCCGCTTTTATTTCAACCTGTTCCTGATAGGCAAAGTACTTTGGGATACGATACCATCGCCATGTATAATCAATCTGAAGCGCAGAAAAATAAAGGGATAGAACAACACTTATTACAATAAAGAAAAAAACGCCCACCCAGAAGTAATAGTGATTCCCCTGTTTCGAACGCTTCAAAGCTATCGGTGAACTCATCTGGTTACCTCATATACCGGTTTGATTATCTTTAGCATCTTGATAAATGAACGTTTTATTTTCCGTGAAAAACCCAGGCAGTACCGATGTGTTGGAGTACTGGAGTAATGAAAAAGATCCAAAACTCCAGCACCCCATCGCCTCAGATTCGTAAAATTCCTTTTACTATTTTAACTTCCAAGAGACTCAAAGCTTGTCCATTCGATGTTTCGTTAACCTTACTGAACATTTTTAATCCAGCCGGTACTTTTGATCCACTTGTTGTAGATCCTTTCATACCGTCCGTCATTTTTAATCTGAGTTAAAAAGTTGTTCAGCCAGTTCAAAAAATCCGGGTCTCCTTTTTTGACGCCCCAGGCAAGCGGTTCAAAAGTAAACGGCTTGTCGAGAAAGACCAGTTTACCGGCACCCTGCTGGGCCATAAATACAACGCAGTAGGGGAGATCATACACAAAAGCGTCCGCTTTTCCGTTAACCACCTCTAATGCCGCTTCAGGCTCAGTTTCAAAGGATTTGTAGGTGCATTTTGGAATCAGTCTTTTTACAGCCTGCTCGCCGGTGGTTCCAAGTTTTGATGTTACGGTGTACTTGGAATTGTTCAGATCCTTATAAGAATTTATTTTTCCCTGATGTTTTTTATTTATTAAAATGGACTGCCCCACAATAATATAGGGGTCGGCAAAATTAATTTTGAGATTCCTTTCCTGGGTTACGGTCATTCCACTCATGATAATATCGAATTTATAGGTGATGAGTGAAGGAATGATGCCGTCCCAAGCCGTATTGACCGGAACAAATTTAACGCCCATGGCTTTGGCCATCTCTTTTGCCATATCGATGTCAAAGCCGACGAATTTCCATTTTTTGTTCGTCATTTCAAAGGGCATATATCCGGCTTCAAAACCGACCCGAAGCTCGCCTTTCTTCAAGATCGATTCCAGTGTCGATTTTTTTGCGAGCTCGATATCGGCCCCCAATGCAGATGTAGAGACCATAAAAAATGCAACCAGGATAGCAACCATACCGAAAATAAAACCTTTCTTCATAACTTGACCCTCCTTTTGTCTGTTTGCTTCCAATTTGGTGGACACGATTGATGATGTATTCCCTGAATCTTGTAAAGTTCAGATGTTAAGCCATTATTAGTAGGATTTCCCTTCTCTTAAGACTTCGTTTATTGTCATTCGGACATTACAATCCGGGCATTTGGGGACTTCTTCAGCCGGCACGTAATGAATTTCAGTGCGTCTACATTTGAGGCATATCAGTTCAACTGCACTCCCTTGCCGTGTTTTCTTCTTTGGTTTATTTTTATCTTTCATGATGTTGTTCCTCAAGTTAGGGGCTTCGCCCCAATTGGAATGATAGCCTCCGGCCCGTAGGGCCTGCGCCTCGGAGAAAATGCTGGAATAGCTGTATAAATTCCAAGACGTTAAATTGATAACTTCAGTCCAGCCGTTGAACGTTCTTGATCCAGTCTGTATTTATTATCCATTTATTGTAAATCCTTTCATACCGCCCGTCGTTTTTGATCTGTCTTAAAAAGTTGTTCAGCCAGTTCAAAAAATCGGGATCACCTTTCCTGATCGCCCAGGCAAGCGGTTCAAAAGTAAACGGTTTATCAAGAAAGGTCAGTTTGTCTTTTCCCTTCATGACCATCACAACAACACAAAAAGGCAGATCATAGACAAAAGCATCGGCATTACCGTTTATCACTTCAAGAACAGCTTCGTTTTCCGTCTTAAAAGATTTGTAAGTGCATCTTGGAATCAGATTTTTTACAGCCTGTTCACCGGTGGTTGAGGATTGGGAGGTTACAATGTACTTTGGATAATCCAGATCCTTATAAGATTTTATCTTTCCGTCATGTTTTTTGTTGATCAAAATGGTCTGGCCCACAATGATATACGGGTCGGCAAAGCTTATCTTGAGGTTTCTTTCCTGGGTAACCGTCATACCGCTGATGATGATATCGAATTTGCCGGTGGTCAGAGAAGGAATGATATCGTCCCAAGCCGTATTGACCGGAACAAATTTAACGCCTGCGGCTTTGGCCATTTCTTTGGCGATATCAATGTCAAAGCCGACATATCTTCCTTTTTGGTTCGTCATTTCAAAAGGCATGTACCCGGAATCGAAACCGACCCAAAGCTCGCCTTTTTTAAGGATATCTTCCAGCGTCGACTTTTTGGCAAGTTCGATGTCGCTGCATACAACGGATGAACAGAACATGAAAAAAATGACGACTATTAAAACGCATCGCTGTAATAATGTTTTTTTCTTTTTCATTATTAGGTTTAGCCTGTTGGGAAAACCTGAATCAGACAGGATCTTTGTCACACGGCACAGGCGGACAAGTCCGTTTGAGTGCGACCGGCCTGTCCCGTTAACGGGGCCTGTCCGGGTTAGATTATGGATTCCGACTTTTTGATATACCATGGCCGGAATGACATTTTAATTGCCGAGTTAATTATTATAATTTAGTAACAAGCAGGCCTATAGAAATCAAGATATTTTAAACAGCGCTTTTGGATGTGAGCAGGTTTGATGTCATCTGAATAATCTTGACACAAACATTGGAGAACAGATAGTATTATTAATGTCTTGAGTTTTTTATTTTTAGTAACGTCAGCAAAATGTAGCCGGTTGGGAAAATTTTTAATGTAAAATCATATAGATACTTTTATGGATGGACAATAGTTCTTAAACTACGGAAACCTGCACTGCCGTTTAGATGACATTGGGAGCACAAATCATGGCCTTGAATGGAGCGGTAAAATGAAAGATAAAGATCCGAACAATATTGAAGTTTTGTTAAAAAATCCTGAGGTTCAGGCAGTAACCAATAATATTAACCAGGAGTTGATTGAGAGAAGGAAATATATCCCCCCCAAATGCAAAGTATTTAAAAGCCCTTACACTCTGTTAAAGGAGGATGATTTTTTTAACTTCAATATTGATGAGGAAGCAAGGAAACTTTTGCCGAACATCATACATAATAATGTTCAGATTCTTGTGGGCCTTGATTCACCTGAAGAATCTTTTAAAGATAGATACTGCAAAAAACGACATATCGGCATTGTATTTTCAGGGGGCCCGGCTCCAGGTGGACATAATGTGATCGCAGGATTATACGAGGCTGCGAAAAAGGCAAATCCGAAAACCAAAATTTATGGTTTTTTGCTCGGCCCGGATGGAATTGTCGAAAATGAAGCCATTGAAATAACCGGCAGCCTTGTTGATGCGTACAGAAACCTTGGCGGTTTTACCATGATAAAAACCGGCCGAACGAAAATAGACACCAAAGAGAAGATGGCCCTATCCAGGGAAACCTGCAAAAGGCTTGGCCTGGATGCTTTAGTCATCGTTGGAGGGGATGATTCAAATACCAATGCAGCATTTCTGGCCCAGGAAATGATCGAAGACAATGTCCAGGTCATTGGCGTTCCTAAAACCATTGATGGCGATATACAGGTCAGAGACGCAGATGGTCATATTTTATGCGCCATGTCATTCGGTTTTCATACTGCTGCAAGGGCATTTTCAAACTCTATCAGCAATCTGTGCACGGACAGCGGTTCAGATGTTAAATACTGGCACATCTGCAAGGTGATGGGAAGAGTCGCCAGTCATCTGGCACTTGAAGTTGCCTTGCAGACCCATGCCAATATGACCCTTATTGGTGAAGATCTTTGTGATTTCATCGATAAAAAAAGAATTGAAGAAGCGGCAAAAAAGAATGATATTGATTACACTGCCTATGGGATGACCCTGAGGCATCTGTCTCGTGTGATTTGTAACGGCATTGTTAGAAGGGCTGAGGTTGGGAAAAACTACGGTGTGATTGTTATTCCCGAGGGGATATTGGAGTTTGTCAATGAAATACAGGTTTTTATCATAAAGCTAAACACCATTATTGCTGAATATAACGACACCCATGATACGGATTTCCATACGGATTTCCCCGCACTTGAGGATAAGTTGGAATATTTGCGGAGACTTGCCAGACGTTCAAGGGAAGAGCAACGTTTTTCTGTCTGGAACACACGGGACGATGATTTGTTTAATGATATTCCGGGGTTCTTCCAGGAAGGTCTTCTCATGGAAAGAGACAGTCACGGAAATTTTCAGTTTTCCCAGGTTAAGACTGAAAAGGTGCTCATGGGACTGGTGAATGACTACCTGAATATTTTAAAAGAGAACGGGTCGTATAAAATTGGAATAGAAAAATCCTATTACCGGAAAGTCCTCGGAAAAGGAGGGCTCGATCCGGATTACTTTGGCCCCATTATTTTCAAGAATTATAATGATGCCGAGTTATTACTGGTGAAACCTTCAATAATATCGGTAAAAACCCTTAAGATGGCCCTTGAAAAAGAGCAGGCAATTTCAGAAGCTGAAGAGATTCCTAAACCTATTGAAAAGATTTATCAGAAATCCGTGCCAAAATTCAAAACTCAGGTTCATTTTTACGGGTATGACGGCAGAGGCAACAACCCAACTCGATTTGACTGTAACTATACCTATAACCTGGGATTAACGGTTTTCAGCCTGATCGCCAATGGTTCTACAGGTCAGATGGCGGCCATAAGGAATTTGGAGAAGGATTTTGAAAAATGGGAACCCATTGGAATTCCCATCGCGCCATTGATGCATCTTGAAGAAAGAAAAGGGAAGCTTACGCTTGTTTTGGAAAAAAGTATAGTTGATGTCAATTCAGCTTCTTTTAGAATAGTAAAGGCATTTAGAGAAAAATGGCTTGCGGCGGTTCCGGGTGACGACAACTACCGGCACCCGGGTCCCATAAGGTTTGCCGGGGAAAGTGAAGAAGACCGGCCGATCACTCTGGTTTTGAATGCACTGGGTTAACTTTTACTAAGTAACATAAATCATAGTCGACGTTTTTTAGTGATTTGCTGATTTTGATATCAAAACAGAAAAAGTTACAAGTGCCTAAAATTAATGTATTCTATCAATTTTAATTATAATTGATCGCGCTGAAAGCGCGTTCCTCAACTTTAGCTCACTTTAGGCACTTTAGATCACTTCAAACTTTAGATTTTATAAGAAGGCTTGGGTAACATTTCCATTAGTAAGGGTTATGTCGAGCATCTAATTTACTTATTAGTGATATCGAACAAAGGAAGACATCATGAAAATAAAGACGTTAATGGTTTCCGACCCGATTACCATCACGGAAAGCGCTTCGATACAGGAAGCCATCGAGTTGATGAAGATTAACTCCATCCGGCATCTTCCTGTTGTTTCGAAAGATAATCAACTGAAAGGTTTTATTACCCTTGCGGATTTAAAGCAGGGCCTTATTCCCTCCATGTTGGGTGATGTTTCGCTCAGTGATTTGATCATAAAAAATCCTATCGTCGTGGGGCCGGATGACGACATAGAAGTTGCGGCTCAGTTGATATACAAGCATAAAATCGGTGGGATGCCGGTGGTAGAAAACCATAAACTGGTTGGCATCATTACGGCAACGGATATCCTGCGGACCTTTATCGATATGATGGGGTTTCTCTCCGCGAGTTCACGCATTGATTTGGTTGTGGGAGATAAACCGGGTTCTTTTAGAAATGTCTTGCAGATTATCAACGATAATGGTGGAGACATCATCAATGTGGGGATGACGGCTCAGAAGGCCAGCAAAAGAGAATATTACTTCCGGCTTCTACCTTGCAATACAGAAGTTATCAGACAAGCCCTGGAAAAAGATGGGTATCAGGTACTACATGTTATGAATTGAATTTGATCTAACATTGAAACCATGGTCCTTTATGCCAGAAATAGGAAATAGGAAAGAGGATAAGGGAGACCACCCCGCCCGCCTCGCCTGAGCGAGAGCGATGGCGGGCAGGGGATGAACACGAATAAACACGAATTAATATATTAATATTTATGTTCATTTGCGTCCATTTGCGGTTATCTATTTTCTAAAAAGACGAGGTTGATAACTGCACAGGGGTTCTTCGGCCAGAAAATCACCGGTTGCTTCATAGGCCCTTGCTCTGCAGCCCCCACACACCTTTTTGAATTCACAAGCGCCACATTTTCCCTTTAGTTCATCAAAATTTCGTAAAGACAAAAAGATGTCTGAACGGTTCCAGATGTCTTTAAAGGATGCTTGGGTAATATCTCCGCAATTCACATCAAGGAATCCGCATGGCTGAACAACCCCCCGATGCGAGATGAAGCAAAATCCCGTGCCTCCCAGACATCCGCGGGTCATGGCATCCATCCCGTGGGTTTTGAAGGTTATCGATTTTCCTTCCTGCTTTGCTCTTTGACGAAGGATTCGGTAATAATGGGGAGCACATGTGGCTTTAAGCTGCAAAGGGGTCTTCTCTTTCTGATCATAGAACCAGTTCAATGTGCGTTCATATTCTGTTGCAGTTATTTCTTGATCCACAATATACTTGCCCCGGCCTGTTGGAACAAGGAGGAAGATGTGGTGGGCGACTGCACCCAGTTTTACGGCGAGATCCTGAATTTTTGGGATTTCATGAAGATTTGTCTTGGTGATGGTTGTATTTATCTGGAATTCTATGCCGGCGTCTTTTGCCAGTCGTATCCCTCGAAGCGCACCTTCAAAGGCGCCATCCACACCCCTGAATTTGTCATGACTCTCACGGGTAGCGCCGTCAAGGCTGATACTTATTCTTTGAATTCCGGAATCTGCCATTTGTTTGGCGATGTTTTCGGTAATCAGGGTGCCGTTGGGTGCCATGACCATTCTTAGCCCTTTTTTTGTTCCGTACTTTGCAATATCAAAGATATCAGCTCGTAAAAGCGGTTCCCCGCCTGTCAGGATGATGATGGGCTTTCCGACTTGTGCGATTTGATCCAACAGGCGAAAAGATGCATCTGTTTCGAGTTCTCCGCTGAAAGGACCCTGTGTCGCCGATGCTCGGCAGTGCATGCAGGCAAGGTGGCGGCCGAG
>PKTV01000199.1 GCA_002868985.1 Desulfobacteraceae bacterium
AAATATCAAAAGGAAAATCCAGATACAAAGATCATCAGGCTGGGAATCGGAGATGTAACCTTGCCCTTGCCGTCGGCCTGCATTAAGGCATTCCAGGATGGTGTTCAAGAAATGGCGTCGGACAGTACGTTCCGCGGATACGGACCGGAACAAGGGTATGGGTTTTTAAGGGAGAAAATCGCTTTAAACGACTATCAAGCATTAGGTTCGGATATCGATTCAGATGAGATTTTTGTCAGTGACGGCGCCAAATGCGATACGGGTAATATTCAGGAACTCTTTGCAACGGACATTCGCCTGGCGATTCCTGACCCGGTGTATCCGGTGTATCTGGATACGAATGTCATGGCCGGCCGAACAGGGAATTTCAGTAATGGAAGATACAATGATATCATTTATTTGGAAAGCCTATCTGAAAACGGTTTTGTTCCATCCCTGCCCAAAACGCCGGTTGATCTGATTTACCTGTGTTTCCCAAATAATCCCACCGGTGCCACAATATCCAGGGACAGTTTGAAGAAATGGGTTGATTTTGCCCATGAACATAAAGTGTTGATTCTTTATGATGCGGCATATGAAGCATTTATCCGGGATCCAGCCCTTCCCCGTTCAATTTTTGAGATAGACGGTGCTCGTGAGGTGGCCATCGAATTCAGGAGCTTTTCAAAAACCGCAGGTTTCACCGGCACACGGTGCGCTTATACGGTGGTTCCTAAAAACTGCATGGCCTATGATGAAAGGGGGCAACAGCATTCATTACATGGGTTGTGGAACCGACGCCAAGCAACCAAGTTCAACGGTGTCTCTTATCCGGTTCAAAGGGCAGCAGAGGCGACATACAGTGAAGCAGGAAGAACCCAGATCATTGAAATGGTAGATTATTATCTAAAGAATGCAGCCCTGATTCGAAATGAGATAGCCTCGCTCGGTTTTGAATTTGTGGGAGGTGAAAATTCACCTTATATTTGGGTACATTGTAAAAGGGATGCCTGGGAGTTCTTTGATTTGTTGCTTAAAAAAGCCGGCGTGGTAACAACTCCGGGCCCGGGATTTGGCAAATGTGGAGAGGGTTTCATCCGTATAAGTGCTTTTAATAGTTATGAAAACGTTGAGAGGGCAATGGCACGGATCAAAGATGCTCTGGGTGGTTAGGAATAAACTATTACTCATTTATATAAGGGGTAATAAAAATATGTTCCAGACTGCTTAAACTGTAATCAATTTCCATGGATAAAAATAAAGACAGCGAGTGGAGTGTAACAATGGCGTTTTTATCGGCATCTTGATTGCTAACGCTGCTGATGCGTTTTATAATTCCCTCGTTGACCAGTCTCACTTGCGCATAATGGTTTTCCAGAGGTTTAAAGTCCATCTTAATATCCGACTGGTCTTTATACCTGAAATACTGGCCGAGCAAATACATGGATGCCGTGCGTGCGGTTGTTTCATCGACAGAGGAAAAGGGAAGGTGAAAACGCGCCATGGGTTTCAAAAAGTTCATGATCGGACAATCACTGGTGGCCATGATCACACCGAAAATCGCTGAAAGACCTTCCATAATGGATGTATTCTTGGAGTAAGTCCTGTCTTCGGTTTCGCACACAACCGTGCAATTATGATAGGAAAGGACATCTTTAAAAGTTTCTACCAGGTCCATGATGTTGACCGCGATGGGACAAAAGGGATGGGAATCGATGACCAAGGGACAATTGCTACACTGTTTGTAATTCAGGTGTGTCCAGTCCTGTGGTCTATGACGATGCTCATTAGGGATGAGGCTTAAGGTTTTCGGATCTAATGCGATATGATAGTTTTTGGTATAATCATCCTCGAATTGAAATTGATAGTGAAACCGAAACGGACTTTGTTTTTCCATGGTATTACCTTTCCAGATCCTCATTTTTACTTTAATTTTTGGAAAAAATTAAAGGCATATAAACCATAAATATCTATTGTTTATATAAAAAATTAATGCAATATTTATGCCGACATCCACATTATATCCGGCACCTCCACGACCAGGGCTGAAAGTTTCCGTCTCAAAATTTTGTGTTTATATTCAAAACCATATAAAATCATAATAAAATAATGTGTGGACTAAAGGAAATATCTGAAAATGAATGAAGCGATAAAAATTAAATCCGGCAATTTTTTCTCCAACATCCCCGTTCACATTGATGATGAAGTTTTTGACACAATCTTAGCCTCGGAAAGTTGTGAAATTAAAAGAATCATTTCCAAGGGGCATCAATCCCCACCCAACTATTGGTATGACCAAGAAAGAAATGAATGGGTGATGGTATTAAAGGGAACTGCTGCATTAAAATTTGAAAATAGCATGAAAATAGTCGAGATGATGCCGGGGGACTATGTTCATATCCCCGCCCATTGCAAACACAGGGTAGAATGGACGGACCCGGATGTTGAAACGATTTGGCTGGCGATTTATTTTTGAAGTGAGCTAAAGTTGAGGAATGCGCTTTCAGCGCAATCAATTATATTTAAAATTGATATAATAATTAGCTACCTCAGAGGAATAGGCTCCGCATTCCACAGGGCTCCGATGGCGGAATTTCCGCTACGCTCCAACAGGGAGAGAACTCATTGTTATTATTATATTGTTTTCCGTTGACC
>PKTV01000159.1 GCA_002868985.1 Desulfobacteraceae bacterium
CCATAAAGTTAAATCGTCGATGGTTCTTTCAAAACGATTCCTAATCCACTCAGACAGCTTCCAGGCAAAAAATTAATCATACCTGAAGCTCCCTTGAAATCGATTTGTTCAAAGGGCAGAACTATTTTCCTTTTTTTAAGTTCGCGGAAGACGGACGTCTTATAGAATCGCGAAGCGATTGTATAACTTGTAAAAAACTCTCTTTTTATCTTTTGAAAACACGATATCTGTAACAACATAATCTTTTTGAAAAGCCGATTCAAAAAGACGGCGCGTTTTCATTCTCCATTGAAGGGCGTCGTTTATATTCGTCTCTTTCAATGACCTTATGTTTCGGGGAATTTCTATATAGGCTGTTTCTTGAGAAAAATTTTCCAGATTTTTCTCGGGGATATTCTCTATAATCGGAGGTTCTTTTTGTTTCATCTTGTTAATGACCCGATCTGAATTCAGGTTCCAGGTTGCGATCAGCCTGTCTGTGGGGAGCCCTTTATGAAGTCCGCTTTCCCCCGTTCCATATATATCGTTCTCATATTCTACGCTGATGATGCCGAGTCTGTGGATATTGAAAAAAGCGTTCATGGATTCGAGAGGATCAAAATTCCACCGAATGATCTCATATCCCATTTTTAAAACTTCTTCTCTTTGGGCTTTTTTAAGCAAAAATCCGAATCCTTGTGTCTGATATTTTTGATCAACCCCGGTCATGTGGGAATAGATAAAGTGCTTTCCTTCCCAACTGCCGATGAGTGCATAGGTAAAACCCGCCAATTTGCCATTGAAATAAAGCCCTTGAATAAGACCCCCATATTTTTGAACTCGCGTCATCAAATGATGGGGTTCAATGTCAAGATCTAAAAATCCCCAGGCACTTTTCTGAATTTCGGATAATTTTTTATAATCTTCTATGTCTTTAATTTTTTTTAACTCGATCATGTCTCTTTTCCTCAAAAAATGGCGTTAGATATTACAGCCGTTTTAAAATTATTATATGTCCGGACCTTCCGACAAGAATAACATGGACATGCTTTTTGTCAAATAGATGGAAACTAAAAGCTTGACAACATCAATGCAAATACTTAATCTGCTTCGAGTATATACTCAAAAAGGTTTCTTATGGCACGCCCCAAAAAA
Source organism: Desulfobacteraceae bacterium (assembly GCA_002868985.1). Lineage (GTDB taxonomy): Bacteria > Desulfobacterota > Desulfobacteria > Desulfobacterales > UBA11574 > UBA11574. The sequence continues at coordinate 1,135 of PKTV01000159.1, forward strand.
CATCGTAGGGTGGCTTTTAATCCGGCCATCAGTTATTTCAAACCAAGAGGCATTCCCATGCGCGATCTTTCCGAAGTGCGTCTAACGGTGGATGAACGCGAGGCCATACGACTTGCCGATCTTCTCGGTATGTCCCATGAAGAGGCCGGTCGTCACATGAATGTCTCTAGAGCAACTTTCGGTCGGATTGTTCAGCAGGCAAGAAAAGTAGTTGCAGATGCCCTAATCAACGGGAAGGCCATCAATGTCGAAGGTGGAAATTACAAAATGGTCGATGAAGCACGGACATTCATTTGTCGCAATTGCAGCCACAGATGGGTTGAGTCTTGGGGCACGGGCAGACCTGAAAACTGCCCGAAATGTAATGATGAGAATTTTTTTAGATGCAGGAGTTAATGGGGGATAAAGAATTATGGTACATATTCATGACAATGTTGAAGCTGCACAAAAGCAACAAAACACGAAAACAAAACAGGATGCTGCTGTTGATGAATCTCTGAAGAAAATAAAAAACAAATATATCGTCTTGAGCGGAAAGGGCGGTGTGGGCAAGACCAGCACTTCTGTTAATCTGTCCATGGCCCTTGCCAACAAAGGGTTTAAGGTCGGGATTATGGATGTCGACCTGCACGGTCCTGATGTGCCGAGAATGCTCGGTCTAAAGGGGATGCTGGATTTAAGCAAAAATAACAAACTGAATCCCATACAGTATTCAGACAATTTGAAAGTGGTTTCAATCGAATCGATGATCGCAAGCAAAGACGATGCGATCATATGGCGGGGTCCGCTTAAATACTCTGCCATACGTCAGTTTATCGGCGAGGTGGAATGGGGCGAACTTGACTTTTTGATTATCGATTCTCCTCCGGGAACCGGAGATGAACCACTGACCGTTGCTCAGACCATTCATGACGCCAAAGCCATCATCGTTACGACGCCTCAAGAGGTTTCTCTGGCGGACGTTCGAAAATCCATCAGTTTTTGCAGGACTGTTAAGATGGATATTTTGGGTCTTATCGAGAACATGAGCGGCTTTGCCTGTCCCCACTGCAATAAAATGGTGGATCTTTTTGGATCGGGTGGCGGTGAAAAAACCGCAGGTACTGCGGGAATTCCGTTTTTAGGTAGAATTCCATTTGATCCGAACGTTGTGTCTTGTGGCGACAACGGTGTTTCTATTCAGGAAAAATATGCGGACACCCCTGTGTCCCGGGCTTTTATAGGATTGGCCGAGAAAATATCGAAGTGACCAAAACCTTTAAGCCGGAAAGAGGATAAGGGAAACCACGGATAAACACGAATAAACACAAATAAAAATAATAATATTTATGTTCATTTGCGTCCATTTGCGGTTATCTAATTTCTATTTTCTAATTCCTATTTTCAAGGCTTGATCCAGGTCCCCTGTTTTAGATAGGGATGGGTAATCTCTTTGAGGGCTTTCTTGTACTCGATAAACCGGGATTTCATTCCGAGCAACC
>PKTV01000408.1 GCA_002868985.1 Desulfobacteraceae bacterium
AGCATCCTTTCCAAGGTTGAACCAGAAAGGAAATGTTATCAACACCACAAAGATGCATAGACCTGCAACGACTTTTCCCTTATCATACATCTTCTTGTTATTCGGCATCGTCATCCTCCATTCCCGGCAGCGGTTCACTGCGCAGGTCTGTCGTTCTTTTATGTTCACCGGGCAGAATCAGTGCATTGCCCACCATCTCGTGAACGCCGGTCACCTCCACTTCAGGTACCCAGTATTCCATGGATGCAGACAGCGCCGCCCGGTCAATGGCACAAACACATGACAGCATATTCACCCCGTGTTTTTCATGAACATATTTGACCGCATTGGCCCTGGGCAACCCGCCCTGCATCCTCAATTCCATGTTTTCGCCGGCATTGAGGCCGGACCCGCTGCCACAGCAGAAGGTTTGTTCCCGGATGGTGTTTACAGGCATCTCATAGAAATTATTGCATACGTTTTTAATAACGTACCGGGGCTCTTCCAGCAGCCCCATGCCTCGGGAAGTGTTGCAGGAGTCGTGATAGGTCACCTTCAAATGATCATTGCGGCTGGGATCCAGTTCGAGTTTATTGTGTTTGATAAGATCGGCGGTAAACTCGGTAATGTGAACCATCTTGGTCGATTTGGCATTTTCAAACTTGGTTCCGGTGATGGGAGAAACCGGCTCTTCCAAAAAATCAGCCGGGCCGTTCATCGTGTCCATATACTGGTGAATGACCCGCCACATATGGCCACACTCTCCCCCGATGATCCATTTTACGCCCAATCTCTTTGCCTCAGCGTACATCTTTGCATTCAGCCGTTTCATCATCTCATGAGAGGTAAAAAAACCAAAATTTCCACCCTCGGAAGCATAGGTGCTCCATGTAATATCAAACCCATATTTTTCCTGTAAATAATGAAACAGCATCATGTACCCCACACAGGTATATGTGCCGGGGTCGGCAAAAACATCACCGGAAGGCGTGACAAAGAGGATTTCCGCGCCCTTTCTATTAAAACTGGGTTCCACCTTTACACCGGTGATCTCTTCAATATCATCGGCAAAAAAGTCCATCATATCCTTATAGGCATGGGGCTGGATTCCGAGATGATTACCTGTTCTGTAACAATTGGCCACAGGTGTGATGATCCAGTCTATATTTAGGCCGATTAGATTCAACAGCTCCCGGCCCATGATGGTAATCTCGGCCGTATCGATGCCGTAGGGACAGAAAACCGAACAGCGCCGGCACTCTGAGCACTGAAATAGATAGTACCACCATTCTTTCAAGACTTGCAGATCCAGTTCCCTGGCGCCGATAATTTTTTTAAAGTTTTTTCCCAAGGATCCGATAATTTTGCCGGCGGTTGTAAAATCGTTTCTGTATACCGAACGGAGGAGTTCCGCCCGTAAAACCGGCATGTTTTTGGGATCGCCGGAACCAATAAAAAAATGGCATTTGTCGGCACAAGCCCCACAACGGACACAAATATCCATGAAGACTTTTATGGAGCGAAACCGATCGAGCCGTTCCCTGAAACCTTTGGAAATAATCTCTTTCCAGTTTTCGGGAAGGTTCCAGTCTTCATCTATGGGATTCCACTGCCGTGCAAACGGGAGACCGACGGTCTCGAGACTTTTGGGGTTTCCAGCATAAGAATAGATCCCCTTTTTGATATCAACCGGGTTGTCCATCCATCCCGTGCGGGGAGGTCCATATTTTATACTTGAAAACAATTCATCAGGTTTTGGAACATCTGACATTATTTACTCCTTTTCCTCGGGTTCTTCCGGCGTTTCCGGCGCCATCATTTTTTCCACAGGAAGTCCTGCCTCTATCATTTTTTCCCTGAAATCATCTTCATAAGCATCATAGGTATGAATCTTAACCGGATAATTCCACGGATTGACATGTCTTTTGACCCGGCTGGTGTTGGCCAGATTTCTTGTGGGGCTCATAAATATACCCCCCAAATGCATGAGTTTACTGAACGGGAAATACGCCAATAATACACTGACAAAAAAGAGATGAACATAAAAAATACTGGCAACCCCTTCGGTAATGTGGGGTTTGAAGGTTATGAGTCCCATGGTGAACGCTTTGATGCCCACAATGTCCACTTTGGTAAAATACCGCATCAGAATACCGGTAAACGCGATGCCAAAGATAAGAAAAAGCGGAAAATAGTCTGAAGCCAGGGATATGTATTTTACCTGTGGAATCAATATTCTTCTAAAAAATAGAAAGGTTACGGCCGCCAGCAGTGCCACGCCGGACAACATGAGTCCCGGGAGACCGATCTGAAGAAATCCGTCCAGTTTTTCCAGCAACTGCAAACAAGCCGGCACCGGTTCAGTGAAGAATCGCAGATGTCTGAACACCACGGTAAAAAATGACCAGTGAAAAATCAGTGAAAAGAGCCACAACCACTTTTCCCACTCATAGGAAATTTTTGTCCCCTCTTTTAACTCGCATTTTGTGTTTCTGAATAACGACCGTAAAAAAACAACCTCTAGTATCATTCGCACGATAACGCCGCCTGTGCTGGAGGGGTTGTCGATACTGGCCGGTTTAATCCAGGAAAGTGTTTTTTGTTGACCGCATGTTGTGGGAATTCTGAACGGGAC
>PKTV01000322.1 GCA_002868985.1 Desulfobacteraceae bacterium
TAAAGATCGAGGCGATCAAAAGACGATTCTATATAATATTAATGTTAACTAAACAACCGGAGGAGGAAAACAATGTCTACAAGAAACTATCTGGCTCGTATCATGTTAGCATTTTTAGGAATCGGACTTTTATGCACAGCATTGAGTAAAAACGCCTTTGCACATTGTGACACTCTTGATGGCCCAGTGGTGCAAACAGCAAGAATAGCCCTTGAAAAGGGTGATGTAACACCACTGCTTAAGTGGGTGCATGCCGATGATGAAAAAGAGATTCGAGTCGCTTTTCAAAAAACTCTTGCAGTTCGTGCCAAGGGTGCCAAGGCTAAAGAATTAGCTGATATGTACTTTTTCGAAACTCTGGTTCGTATTCATCGGGCTGGTGAAGGAGCGCCCTATACTGGTTTGAAACCAGGTGAAGCTGTAGACCCGGCTGTCGCCCTGGCCGACAAAGCTTTGGAAAGTGGATCGGTGGATGCGCTGGTCGATGTCTTGACGAAAGCCATGGCCAATGGCATTCGTGAACGTTTTCGGCATGCTAGCGAAACGCAAAAGCATGCCGATGATTCTGTGGCGGCCGGTCGTGAATTTGTCGAAGCCTATGTCATCTACACACATTACGTGGAAGGATTGCACACTATTATCAAAGGAAGCGGGGGCCACCATGGTGAGGGGGATAAAGGCCATAGTGGACACGACAAATAGGTAATCAGCTAACCATGGGGTGAAGAAGGATTGCAAAAAAGCTGGCGCTTTTTCACAACCTCTTACCCCTGTCGTTACTGCACTTTATCACAGGACTTTCAATCCTAAAATTTTTACAGATATCACAACCTCTGTTAATCAATCTTAGAGCCCAGATAATGGTAAGTAAACACAAGTTTTGACAAGTCCGAACTTTATAAGATACTCTCAATTTATCACAGCAAGTATCAGACCTGAGATAAGAAAACGATATCTAAAAAATGATCCTTGCTTGATTTTTACAGTTCGAATTTGATACATGACAAATTGGCGAATTTCGCATCTTGGATAGGTATTCTTAGATGACATACCTTCTTCCCCAAATCAAACCCACAACAATCTGGACTTTTCCTTCTTGACTTAAACAAAGTTATATTTATTTTTATAAAAACCCTTTTAGGGTCAACATCATGCCACCCTTTTAAAGGTGGTTATTTATTGGTAGGGAAATGATGCGAGTACTTATCTTAGGAAGCGGATTTGCCGGTCTTAATGCTGCCAAGGTGTTTGGCGGAGTAAAAGGGCTGGAAGTGATCATCATTGATCAGAAGAATTATCACCTTTTCCAGCCTTTATTATATCAGGTTGCGGCTGCGGCCCTGAGTCCTGCCGAAATTGCTGTTCCTATTCGCAATATTTTTTCAAGGCACCATAATATTAAAGTGTTTCAGGGAAAAGTCCACACAATTAATGCGGATACCAAATCCGTTTTTACGAATGTGGGAGAATTTAAGTATAATTATTTAATTGTGGCTTGCGGCGCTCGTCACTACTATTTTGGGAACGAAGCGTGGGAAGAAAACGCGCCGGGACTTAAAACCATCGAGCAGGCCGTTGAAATTAGACGAAGAGTTCTTACTGCATTCGAAAATGCAGAGACAGAAAATGACATTGATAAACAAATAAAGTTGCTAACGTTTATTATCGTTGGCGGCGGAAGCACAGGTGTTGAATTGGCTGGTGCTCTGGCTGAGTTAAGCCGCTTTACTTTTGCAAAAGATTTTAGAAATATTGATACAAAGCGAACCCGAATTCTGTTGATCGAAGCCGGTCCTCGAATTTTACCTAATTTTTCAGAAAAGCTTTCTTTACGCGCAAATCATCACTTGGAAAAATTGGGTGTCCAAGTTTTGACTTTTAAAAAAGTGACTAAAATTGATGCGGATGGCGTCAACGTAGGAGACGAAAGGATTGAAGCGGCGACTGTACTTTGGGCGGCGGGTATTAAGGCTTCAGGTCTTAACCAGCAGCTTAGAGGTGAGTTGGATTCCATGGGTCGAATCGTTGTTGAACCTGATCTGAGCCTAAAACACTATCCTGAAATATTTGTTGCAGGTGATCAGGCTCATTTCTCTCATCAAACCGGTAAACCACTACATGGAATTGCACCTGTAGCCCTTCAGCAAGGACGATTTATCGCCAAAAACATCCTTAAAGAATTAGAAGGTAAGCCCAGAGAAACATTTCATTATATCGATAAAGGGCAGCTGGCAACCATAGGCAGAAACAAAGCCGTGCTAGAAATCGGCAGGTTAAAATTGGGTGGTTTTTTGGCGTGGATGGTATGGTTATTTATTCATATTTATTATCTTATTGGATTTAAAAATAAGTTTGTGGTTCTTTTCCAATGGGCATCTTCTTACCTAACCTATCAGAAAGGTGCGCGTCTTATTGTAGATCATGATTGGCGTTTTTATGAAAAAAGATGAACAAACATAATTTGAACGCTTTTTTTCGAGAATATGCGAAGTTTGAATGCGATGTTAGATGTTTCTCGGATGACAATAATTGGCAGTGATATGGCCATTATTGGGCAGGTTCAATATCGTATTAGAAGACTGCAAATTCGAGGGATCGGAGAGCTTTA
>PKTV01000429.1 GCA_002868985.1 Desulfobacteraceae bacterium
ATCGATTTCGTCATCACCGCCGATTTTTTCCGGATGTTTACCGTCCAGCATAGGTCCGCCGCTGATGACGATGGCCGGCAAATCGAGACGGGCGGCCGCCATCAACATCCCCGGAATAATCTTGTCGCAGTTGGGAACCAGAACCAGGGCATCAAACGCATGGGCTGTTGCCATGACTTCGATGGAGTCGGCGATCAACTCCCGGCTTGCCAAAGAATACTTCATGCCGACATGATTCATGGCAATGCCGTCGCAAACACCGATAACGCCGAATTCAATGGGTGTCCCACCCGCCATGTACACACCTGCCTTGACAGCCTCCACGATCTTGTCCAGATGAACATGTCCGGGGATGATGGCATTGACGGAATTGGCAATGCCGATGAGCGGTCGTTTGATTTCTTCATCCGTGTATCCCATGGCTTTAAAGAGGGAACGGTGGGGTGCCCGTTCCACCCCTTTTTTTACCAGGTCGCTTTTCATAGGCTCTGTCTCCTCAAAAAAAAACCGTTATCAGCTTTCGGGCTGATAACGGTTTTTGTTTTTTTGGCTTGGTCTGAAAATCAGGCCATTATCAACCCTGTGCCTCGCAGCAGATAAGTACATCTACGACGAGGACGATAATAAGGCTAATAAGGATGTTAATGGCTAAGATATTTTTCATAATGACCTGCAAATTCAGTTAAGAATCTTCTATCTAACTGTACTTATGTGCATTGTCAAGCTTTTTCTTTAGCACTTGTTTACTTATTTTTCAAAGATCCTTGGGGAAGCCATATCCCTTTATGCCGTATCCAGAGGGCTTTTCACACCCATGCCGCCTTTATTTAAAACATGGGTATAGATCATGGTCGTGCTCACATCTTTTTTGCCTGAGTTATTCCGGTCCTGTTGGTTCCAGGTTGAATTGCAAGCTTGTTTTGAGATGATATTTGAAACGCTTCAAAAGCACGCAGGATAAAAAGGTTGAATTTCATGATTCATTTTCTCTATCTGGGTTTATTGCTATGGGATGTAAATTTTTATAAGCATATGAAAGCCTCCGGTTTGCCATCAGGTGAAAATTGATAAGATAGAAGATTTTCATCAATTTTAATGCAAGACTCAGGCATGAATCTTTTGATCCAATCAACATAAGCCTGTTCGGTTCTTATAGAATAGTGTTTAAGTCGAATCTGGTCACGAACTTGATCTAACAGTCTTTTAGGAGGTTTACTCATTTTTGTATTGATTTCGTCTTTTTATTAGTATATTCAATAAGTAATAAAATCATTCCATTAATTTACATCCAGCAGATGTGATAATTTAACGTTTAATAGCATTTCTCGTGCCAAATTAATAAGCTGTTGATATTGTTCCAAGTGAACCAATTCCCTGCTAAATATTAGACCACCTGTGCACATTTTTTTGGGCATTGATGCAAATATTACTGTGCATTTTAATATACAAAGATTTACTTTTTAAAAGATATTATCCTCGGTATTTAAAGGTGGGCTTAACGGTCTGAGCAAATTAAGAATTCTGTAAAATTCTTTTATTATTAATATGTAATTTGCGATATATATCGGATTTAACAGAATTAATTCTATAAAATCACTGTAATATTTGTAATATGCAGAATTAATAAGTTTTGTGATACACAGAAATTTTTCTGCTTACTAACTAGTTGTGTGTCAAAATCAACAAAGGAGTAATTTTGTTTAAAGAACTAAAAGAAATAAATTCACGTCCTACACCTTTTCAATTTTATACAGCAGATAAACTGTGGACAAATGAGCATACCTCAAAACAAATGCTTAAATATCACTTAAATGAATCAATTGATGCTTCATCTCGAAACAAAAACTTTATTGAGCGTTCTGTGGAGTGGATTGTCTCTCATTTTAAAGTGGATAAAAACACTGAAATTGCTGATTTTGGCTGTGGCCCGGGGATATACACAACTATGCTAGCGGAACGGGGTGCAATTGTTACCGGCATTGATTTCTCAGAAAATTCCCTAAAATATGCAAAACAGGTAGCTGCTGAAAAAGGTTTAAAAATAAATTATGTTCTGACAGACTATTTGGATTTTAAAACAACAAACAGCTTCGACCTCATCACCATGATCATGTGTGATTTTTGTGTGTTAAGTCCAGAACAAAGAAAAAAAATGCTCTCAAAATTCAATTCATTATTGAAACCGGACGGCTCTGTGATGCTTGATGTGTATTCTCTAAACAGTTTTGACCAAAAAGAAGAATCAGCAACCTACGAACTGAATCAACTAAATGGATTTTGGTCTCCAGGGGATTATTATTGTTTTGTTAACACATTTAAATACGAGAAAGAGAAAGTAATACTAGATAAATATACAATAATTGAAGAATTACGAGAGCGTGTAGTATACAACTGGCTGCAGTGTTACAGCAAAGATTCAATTAGAAATGAATTTGAAGAAAGCGGTTTTAAGGTAGAAGAATTATACTCAGATGTTGCAGGTAAAGCCTTCACCTCTGAATCAACAGAATTTGCTATTGTTGCAAAGAAATCATGAATAACCGCACATAACAAGGCTAATTCAGCCGACGCAAAAAGCCGTGCGGCTGATTAGCAGCGTTA